>JASJCJ010000136.1 GCA_030066045.1 Calothrix sp. MO_167.B12 | reverse complement strand
CTCGGTGGATGGGGTTGGTGTTACTTTTAACTCCCTATCCATAGTGGATGGAGGAGTTTCCTGAGAAGGAGTAATATTAGCTACTTCAGTAGGCTTAGTTGGGAACAAACTGGAAATTGTCCAAATTGCGATCGCTACAATTACAGCGATTATGCCTATAAGTCCTGGAGTCGTTAATTTAACTGGTAAGTTTCCAGGTAAGAGACCACGAATTTTGCTAAATACTCCATTCCCAAATAGTTGTAGCTTTTGCCAAATACTGGTAGTTTCCTCTGTATTATCTTGCTGTTCAGTTTCTAATTTAACTGCTGTTGTCTCCAGTAATCCACTTACACCCCGCAACAGGTTAATTAAAAGACTTTTCCAAAATGGAGGTGGAGTAGGTTGTTTTGGTGATGCTCCATAGGAACCGCTACGGGAACGAGATTTACGTCTATCTCTTGGCTGTGGGGATGGTGAAGAGTTTTGAGGTTCTGGGGACATGGAAGTTATACCATTTTGGATTTTGGATTTTAGATTGTGGATTGTGACAAAGCTACCGTATAAGCTTTTGGGACTTCCATCTGTCGCAATCATTTTTCAAATTGGTATTACCCAAAAGCACAGCAGCAATTAGCAATTATAACTTTTCACCCTAATTTATCCATAATTAACCGACGTATAATTTCAGTCACTTCTGCGGCGATACGAGCGTCAAGTTCAACAAAATTCTGTGATGGTTGAACGCTGGCACGTAAAGTCATGGCTAATGTGCGGAATTTACCATTCTCATTGTTGTCAATATTACGCCCGTCAATAAATTGAGTGAAAGCAACATAAGTAATTTCATTTGTGCCTCTCGTGTTACTATAACCATTACCGAGCTTAGAAATGATTACCGGAGATGCGATCGCATTCTCTAAACCGAGTGTTTCGATTGCTACTTCTATATAACGCGCTCTGTCATGACCCATGGTAGTAATAATACTTTGCAGGCTTTGCCAATTTGCACCCGGTAGTTGTGCATCTTCGGGTAAGTGCAAATGCCATCCTAACATGGAAATAATGCGGGTTAAATCGTATGCTGAGGGGTAGTTTTTATCGCTTTCGAGAGTGGTAAATGGTGGATTGAGTACTTTTTGTCCTGATAATCTATCAATTAATTGTGGTTGTCTAATAAAAGGTTGTTCTCCATAACCACTACGGAAACTTAGTTGCTGATTACCTGTGATATTCTTCACCCAGTTTTCTAAGGATGTGGGGGTGCGGAATAACTTTAATGTAGCGGCTGCGGAGTTGGAAGAAACAAGTTTACCTTGATAAGTAAGAATATCTAAAATAATATCGGTGAATTTATATATATTTTGATTAATATAACAGTTCGCAATATCAATATTCGGAAAATTTGTATTAGCGTCACAAACCACATTTAAAATGGGAATGATTTTTGTTGCACTCCAAAATTGTCGATTTGCCAGAGGATTTTTCCCCAACCAACTTGCTTGAATTTCACCATTACTAAAATTTCCCACACAAACACAAGCTTCCTTAATATCAGCATGGAGAAAATTTAAACCTTCACTGTCAATTGTGGGAATTATTCCTCGTTTTGGATAGGGTTGATAATTTGATAAATCTGAAGAAATAGCATCATATTTTTCTGCAATTCTTTGGGGATACTGGGAAATTTCCATAGTATATTTAGAGTTCTTCAGACCCCGGTGTAGAAATGGTGCTATTTCATGTTCCGAAAGTTGAGTCCCTTTAGCAATGCTCAATAAATTATTAAATATTTGTTCGCGGTTGCTATTAGTCACTCCCAGTATCGAGGGTAAATACCTAGTTTCTAGAAGCTGGTGAGCAAAGGTTTGGTCATATTGGGGAAATGGCAGTCCAACGGTATCACAAAAATCTTTAACCCCTCTCCGGCTTCTAGGACCAAAATCACCATCAATAAATTGTCCTCCAGGATATAAACCCAAACCTCTCAACTTGATTTGAATTTGTATCACTAATTCATAATCTGCTTTTATTTGTGTTTCACTTAGTCGGTTAGTAATGTTTTCAAGTTTCATTTAAATTCGCTTGTAATTAATAGGGAAGGAGGGAAGGAGTGAAGGAGGGAAGGAGTAGGGGCGGGGTTTCCCCGCCCACGGGGTTTCCCTGCCCGGAGGGCAAGAAAAATGAATCAGTCATCAATTACATCACACATCACTAAAACTGAGCTTGTTTCCGCAATAATTCTGCAATTGTGAGATTTAGCTCTGCTTTACCTGCAAATACTGTTCCTACTTTCCCTCTAGTAAAATGAACCTTATCCAATTTATAACCTTCTGCTGTTAAGGGCACATATCCCACAGAACTAACTGTAGTTGGTGCTGCTTGCAAATAAAAATCAACAAAGTTTTTCACTGCCGATTTTGCTTGTGCTGCTTGGGCATTCACATAAATAAATAAAGGTCTAGATAATGGTTGATACTTGGCTTGCTCCACATTTTGACGGGAAGGTAAGACAGCACCAGCACCATTATCCACAGATAATGCTTTTAACTTATTTTGATTTATCTCATAATACGCAAAACCAAAGTAACCTAAAGCATTCGGGTTTTTACTGATGCCTTCGACTAAAATGTTATCATCCTCGCTAGCTATATAATCTTTCCTGCTAGCCCTAGATTTACCAACGATCGCCTTTGTAAAATAATCAAATGTACCAGACTTTACATCCGCTCCATAGAGGCTGATGGGACGATTAGGGAAAGATGAGCGCACTTGATTCCACCGGGTTATTTTCCCTTCTGCATCAGGCTCCCAAATTTTCTTTAACTCAGCTGTGGTAATATCTTTTGCCCAGTTATTTTGAGGATGTACGGCAACGGTAATGGCATCAAATGCTACTGGTAATTCAATGTACCTGATGGCATTTTCATTACATACTTTCATCTCCCCTTGATTGATGGGACGTGAGGCGTTGTTGATATCAGTCTTACCAGTACAGAATTTCTCAAAGCCACCGCTAGTACCAGAAATATCAACTTTTACCCGTGCATTGACTCGGGGTTGTGCTTGAAATTTTTTTGCGATCGCTCCGGTGATAGGATGAACAGTACTGGAACCATCAATTTTAACTATTGTTAATGTTTCTTTATTACTAACTGCTGTTACCTGTGGCGATTGCGGAGTTTGGTTTGATGATTGGGAGGTGACTGCACAACTAGCCGTCACAGTTAATATTCCTAAGGCGATCGCCAATTTATCTACTCTGGCGTTCATGGAACTCACCTAATATTACTGGAATTAAAATGTATAAATACATTATCATAATTTCAAAAAAAATTGATATATCAATATTAATGAATACACACATTAACTTACCATTTTTGCGTAATATTGCTGAGTAGTATTAGAGACTTTCTCAATTGAACCAAGTACAGTAGAAACATATAGATAAACAAATGAAGAATATTTTGTAGAGAAGTTTACTCAAAGTGAGTTCCTTAGTTATTGAGAAAAACAGAGCTTGTAACCTCTATTATTTCGTAATAGACCTTCTCGTTATTGAGAAAGTGCAAGATATATGTTTTTTTATCTTTAAATATCACTGATATACAAGCACAGTAGGGCAAAATCTCTTAAAGTACTACTCTTAATACTTCTTCAACTCTTTTTACTTATGCATATGCTTCTTGGGGTTTAAATGCAATATTTATTTTTTGTACTTTATTCATTTGAGATTTATGCATCAATAGACTTATTGCTATACATCCATTAAAAAATCATTATTTATACGGGTCTTTTTTTTCCTAGTCAGACATACAATTTTTGTCTATGGGTCGTTGTTATTAATTTATTTCATTTCTAGTAGAGAGAATTATTATGAACTTGAATTTTTAGAAAAACTAGGCAGCTAGATTTAGTCGCATATATAGGACTAGTATTTAATTTTTGAAAAAGTTTCAGTATACTTTCTGTTTTCTGTTCCCGGTTAATATTTACCTCCCTTCACAAGTAATTTTATAAATCAAACCAGATTCCTATAGATGACTGCAATTATTCTAAACCCTATCCATCTTGAAATCTGGAGTTTTTATCTATACTCCTAGGGGTTTAAAACCCCATCCCCTACGGGTTGTTTGTTTTGTGTTGGGGTTTAAATCCCCATTACAAAACGTAATTACGAATTACGAATTACGAATTGTTTAAGTAGGTTGGGTTTCATTCTTCAACCCAACGATAGCAATAGTTATGTTGGGTTACGCTATTGCTTTTCTTGGATGCCGAAGGCTATACCCAACCTACAACAAATTTAACTATAATAATGGAACAACAAAAATTAGGATTAAAAAATTTAATTAATAGTTTACATAAATGCACCCAAATTCAATATAACGGTAAATTAAATATCAAAGGGAAACAACAGCAAGAATGGAGCATATACTTTCGCTTAGGGCGAATAATTTGGGCAACGGGAGGACAACATCCATTCCGACGTTGGCGGAGACAAATGGCTTGCTATTGCTCTCAGATAAATTTATCAGAAATTCCTTTATCTTCTGATGATTTAAAAGTAGAGTATTGGGATTATATCCTTTTAAACAGATTATTTAGTCAACTAAAGATTGAACTAAAACAGGTAAATAACGTTGTTGAAGGAATAATTTCTGAAATATTATTTGATATATCACATGAATCTATATTTAATTCTATCACCGTTGAGCGATTTCAAGGTAATTTTTTTGAAAAACCGATAAGCCTTGCCAGTACACATATTTGTATAAAAATCATGCTGCAATCTAAAAAAGATTGGGCAGAAGCAGGATTAGCAGGTTTTTCTCCTAATTCTGCACTATTAATAAGTAACCCGGAACAACTCAGAAAAAACCTCAATCCCACTGATTATAAAAACTTTGTTGATATCCTGAATGGTCAATATACTCTGCGGGATTTAACTATTAAAATAGGACGAAGTGAATTATCTATTTCCAGTTATTTACTTCCCCATATTCTCAAAGGAATTATAAAATTAGTAGAAGTACCTGACTTCCCACTTCAGGTAAATCAGTCCAATAAAAAATCTGGAACTTCTAAAACCAAAACGGAAAAAATACCATTAATAGCTTGTGTGGATGATAGTCCTCAAGTATGCCAAATGGTGGAAAAAATTGTACGTTCTCGTGGTTTTAAGTTTATCAGCATTACAAATTCAACAGAAGCTCTATCAATATTACTTAAACAAAAGCCCGATTTAATTTTCTTAGATTTAGTAATGCCAGTTGTTAGTGGTTATGAAATATGCACTCAATTACGACGCACATCTGTATTTCGTAACATTCCTGTGATTATTATTTCTGCCAGTGAAAGTTTAATGGATAGAGTACGTGCTGAAGCAACTAAAGTAATGGGAGCAACAGATTTTATTAATAAACCTATTGTTAAGCATAAAGTTGTGAAGATTATGGATAAATGTTTACATTCTTAGAATTTGTTCAGTCTAAAAGCTTGCTTAGGGCTTGCTGAAAAAGTCTTTTGGCGAAGCCAGGGAACTCTTAACATCATCCCCAGGTGTAGCTTACGGAACCTGGAGACTTCTTACAAAGATAGTTCAATTGAGCGCAGTATGACAAACTAATGGTTTTGTGAGCCAGTATCACAGGGAGAAGCAGATAAAATTTGACTCAAGCTGCTATATTTTCTAAGTACTGTTTTAGAAGCTTAAACTGAGGCAAATTCAGACTGTAGTAAATCCAACGTCCTTCTTGGCGAAAACAAACCAGGTGTGCTTCTTTGAGTGTTTTCAAATGAAAAGAGAGTTTTGACTGATTGACTTCGAGAATATCACACAGTTCGCATACACAAAGCTCTCGCTCTTGCAATAATTCCAATACCCTAATCCTTAGTGGTTCGGATAAAGCATGAAAACCAGCAATAATAGAGTTTTTACTAATAGTAGAGGAATTGGGCATTAGGATAAATTAATTTATCAAACATGGGTATAGAATTATCGCTTGAACATTGTCCGCTATTTCTACCCCTAGATGTATCTTATCCTAGTTTAAGAAAAGGTTATGAAATACCCTTATCCTATTTTAGGGCGCACGCAATGCGCCCCTACTTTGCGCCTCCTAACTTTCAAGCTAGTTCCCCAGGGGAAAATCCTACAACCAAGCATGAAAATATACCTGGACTGCGGCTCCCACACTTAAGCTGCCAACCATCAACTAACAACTAACAACTAACAACCATTTTCAAGCTAGTTTCTCATGAACGTTTGTACACAACCAAGCATGAAAATACTTTGTGACTAACTTTTTAAGGGCGCACGCAATGCGCCCCTACTCCTTCACTTTGAACTCACTATTTTCAAGCTAGTCCCACTCTGCTCCAAGCCGCGCTTCGCGCGTCTACATGAACGTTTGTACACAACCAAGGATCTGAACATAATTCCCTAACTCTGGGCGGGGAAACCCCGCCCCTACTCCGAACCCCGAACCCCGAACCCCGAACTCCCTATTTTCAAGTTAGCCCCTCATGAACGTTTGTGCACAACCAAGCATGAAAATATCTTGAGTGCGGCTCCTACACCTAAGCTGTCAACTGTCAACTGTCAACTGTCAACTAACAACTAACAACCATTTTCAAGTTAGTCCTCCATGAACGTTTGTACACAACCAAGCATGAAAATAACTCGACTGCGTCTCCCACACCTAAGCTGTCAACCATTAACTAACAACTAACAACTATCAACCATTTTCAAGTTAGGCTAAAAAGCCATAACTTCTGACTGATAACAAATACCAGCTTGTTTAAATCTTCTTATCACTTCCTGCAAGCGATCGCAATCTTGAATTAAACTGATTCTGACATATCCTTCTCCCCCAGGTCCAAAGGCATTCCCAGGGGTAAACACCACACCTGTTTTCTGCAAAACATCTAAGACAAATTCTGTGGAACCGATGCCAGGGGGACACTTCACCCACAAATACATTGTGGCTCTTGTTTTGGGGACATCCCAGCCCAATTGTGCCAACCCTTGAATCAGGAAGTCACGACGGGTGCGATAGCGTTGTTGGACTTGCTGTAAATACTTGTCCGATAGTTGTAAAGCTGCCTCCCCTGCGACTTGCAATACGGAAAATAAACCATAATCTAAATTTGTTTTCAGAGTTCCCAAGCCTTTAATTATTTGGGAATTACCAACCACAAATCCCACACGCCAACCTGCCATATTATAGGTTTTGGAAAGGGTATGAAACTCTACACCAATTTCCTTCGCGCCGGGTATTTCTAATAAGCTGGTGGGTTTATAGTCATCAAAAGCTAGCTCGGCATAACATAAGTCATGGACGAGGATAATTTCATGTTTGCGGGCAAAGGCAACAATGTCCTGAAAAAATTCCCTGGGAGCAGTAGCAGCAGTGGGGTTACTAGGGTAATTGAAATAGAGGATCTTGGCTTGCTGGGCAATAGTATCGGGAATGGCTGCTAAATCAATCAGCCAGTTATTTTCTGGTTTGAGAACTAGACTGTGGACTTTACCTCCTGCTAGCATTGGACCGCGGAAATGGGCTGGATAAGCAGGTGAGGGTACTAAAACAAAGTCTCCAGGATTGACATAAGCCATTGCCAGGTGAGCCAATCCTTCCTTAGAACCTAGTAAGGGTAAAGCCTCCGTTTCTGGATTGAGCAATACTCCATAGCGACGGCGATACCAATCCGTAATTGCACGGCGGAAACTTGGGGTTCCTTCAAAGGGTGGATAACCATGATTGTCTGGATTTCGCAGAGCTGCAATAGCTGCTTCCACCACTGGTTCTGGTGTCGCGCCATCGGGATTCCCCATGCCCAAATCAATCAAATCTTGTCCTTTTTTCCGTTCTTTTGCCTTCAGTTCGTCTAAATGGGCAAACACATAGGTAGGTAGTGTCTGTATGCGTTCTGCTGGCTCTATCCAATCCAAACTCATTCTGTAACCTCTTCACTTATTACCCTAGTGGAAAGCCGATGCATGGAGTCTTTGGTTTCTATCGGTGCGGTAGTAGACACCATTGCTGCCATTAACTGTTCTAACGCCACAGTAAAAGGTAATCTGTGAATGTCAGAATTGGGAGCTAAGGCCATTTCTGCTGCTGTTTGCAAGTCTTGGAGGGTGATTTTGCTTAATCCCAAATCACCCAATGTCCTTGGTAATTTTATATCTGCATAGAACTGTAACAACTGATTGCGGGCAGCTGCGGCGAGTTGATTTCCTGCTACCATTTCTTCTAGGCGCAGTTGGACTAAAATACCATAAGCCACCTTTTCACCGTGGATACTGCCCTTACCGCAAATATGGGTTAAGCCATTATGCACCGCATGGGCGGCGACGGTGCGACATTGTGCTCCTCCTAATCCTCCAATTACCCCAGCCAGGAGAACTGTAGCATCCACCACCTCACGCCAAGTTTCACTTCCTGGCTCTTGCAAGGCAATAGCTGCTTTCTGGAATAAAATATCCCGGAGTACCCTTGCTTGCTGCACTGCTGCTACAATTAGAGTTTGTGTCGATGTTCCGCTACTAACTGATGCCTCATACCATTTAGCGATCGCATCACCAATTCCTGCTATTAGAGTATGCTGGGGCGCTGTTTTAATTAACTCATAGTCCAGAATCAATAAATCCGGACACCGGGATAAACTGACATCGTAGAGGAATGCTCCCTCAGGAGAATATACATTCGATAGTGCTGTCCAAGCGGCACAGGTAGCAGCGGATGTGGGAATAGTCACCACGGGTAACTTTAACTGGTGTGCCAACAACTTGGCTGTATCCAGTGCTTTCCCTCCACCCATGCCGATAATCATATCAGCTCTATGTTCCTGTGCTTGTTTACGGAGAGATTGTAAACTAGCTTCCGAACAATCCGCACCATAGGAAGCTAAGGACACCTGTAAATCCTGATGCTGTAAAATTGGTTGCATATGGCTTTCACCAATGCCGAGGGTGCGATCGCCTGCTACAATTAGGGGATTATTACCCAAATTTGCGATCGCTGATGCTGCTGACTGTAATATACCAGAACCACGCAGGACTTGTGCGGGAGCAATCGCTAGGGACAATAGAGAACTTGGAGCTTCAGTAGACAATTCTTTGGTAATTTGATTGGACATATTAGTGATTTACTAACAGTATCATTTACAGATATCTGGGAAAACTTTTACTAGGCTAAACCTTACCAGCCTTCGGCGACTCGTAATATTTTGGAAATTTGCCTTCAGCCGGAGGCTTGACCCTTCGCATATCATAAATTGATAATCTTTCACCCAGGCTACCAATATTTACTTAAATTTTCTTCAACTTATTAAACTTATGAGAATCTTTAAATCTATATTTTACATAAAAAAAATAAATTTTGTATTGTGAAGCACAAAAAATATTTTGGGAGCAGGTAAGGAGGGAAGGAGTGAAGGAGGGAAGGAGTGAAGGAGGGAAGGAGTGAAGGAGTGAAGGAGTGATGGAGTGAAGGAGTGATGGAGTGAAGGAGTGTAGACACGAAGTGGCTTCTCGTAGAGTAGGAGTGATGGAGTAGGGGCGGGGTTTCCCCGCCCGGAGGAAAAGAGTGTGTAAATGGGGTCAGACTGCTTAGTAAAATAAGTGTATTTGCAATCAAAACACCAGGTCATTTAACTCTATGTTCACTCCCGCTGAATTTTTGCAGTACACCCAATGGTCAGGAATTGCCACCTTAGTAGTAGCAGTTGTCACCGTGTTAGCTTTTATCCTTAAATGGGGGCTTCGTTTTCGGTTAGTGGGTGCAACAGGTTTTATGATAGTGCTTACTGCTGGATTATTTTCCCTTACCCTTGCCCCTTTAACTCGTACCGTAATTCCCGGTGCAGTCAAGTATTCTTTAATATACGATAATGGAGCAACACAAGCAGTAATTGCCGTCACCGACCAAATTACCCCTTCAGAATTAGAAGCAACTTTACGTCAAGCAGCCAGTAATCTATATTCTGCAGGCCGTTCCAGCTTTTCGGGAGAACCCCAATTAACTATTCGCGCTCGTACCGTTCTCCATCCAGAGCCAGGTCTTTCCATACCATTTTATTTGGGACAAGTCAAGCGATCGCTCGCCAATCGTGAAGATACCGAGATGAATATCGAAATATATGAAGACAAATTTGCTCAACTCCCTACGGCTAATAGTTAAGAGCTTCCCCAATGGGGAAGTCAAAAGTCAAAAGTCAAAAGTCAAAATTATTAAATCCCCTTGCTACGAATGAAAGAAACGCCCAAAAGAAAAAAGCTCAATTTTACAAGGGTTTTAGCCAGTGTTTTTTCAGATTTCTGAGTTAAGGAGATTTCCAGAATTGAAATTACCACAGGAGGTGACAAATATATCAACGGATGTGATGAGAATATTTGTCCTATCGCATATCCATTGTAGGGGCGCAATGCTTGCGCCCTTGCCATTGGTAATCCCTCGAATTAGTTAACTCTCTCGAATTAGTTAACTCTTTCCCTCTGGGCGGGGAAACCCCGCCCCTACTCCCTACTCCCTACTCCCTACTCCCTACTCCCTACTCCCTCACTCCCACACTCCCTCCCCAATATAATAAATACGGGGTTTCACAGAGGAAGGGAGTAGTGAAAAAGCTGAAGCAGGTACGGGAATCTTTAACCAAAGAGTTGGGGACAGTGGTGGAGTTGGGCGCAGAAACCCCCAAAGCCAGTTTAGAATTGGCAATGGCTCTTGGCTGGTTAAATCCTGCTTTTACCCCCGTTGCGGTAGGTTTGTCCTTTGTGGGATTGACGAAAAAGGGGCTGGAACTTTACCGCAAAGTTACCAACAAGGAACCAGATATAGAAGAGTGGGTGGGAATAACCTTTCCTCTGGCTTATGTAGAAAGTTTTGATACCTTATTGCAGCAGAATAACTGGTTAAGAGAAAAAATTGGTGCGGGGGTTTCAGGTCAAGAAATCAAGCAACAATTTGACCAATTGGGAGAAATTCAGTTAGATAGAGAACTGCTTCAACAGGCTTTAACATATTTCCCCGAATCTCTGTTAGGTCATGCTTTAAATCAACAATTGTCTGCTTACTTAGAGCAAGTGGGAGTGGATAAACAGACCATTCCCCTAATTACCGGCTGGGTAGCTTGGCGAACTAAAACCTGTGTTGAATTACTCCTAGAATATGAAAAATCTAAATCACCGAATTTAGTTGAGCAGCTTGTCTTATATACAACAGCGGCTCTGGAAGTAGGAGCTACCCAAAAGTTTAGTAGTATTGAATCTTACTTAAAAGAGTATATATCCCCCAATCCCAGCGATCGCTTGCGATTATCCCAGTGGCAAGTATTTGATGAGACTTTTAATCTTCCGGATATTTACGTATCCTTAGCAGCTCATTTACTAGATTCTAACGGCAAAGTAATAGAAGATGCAGCAGCAGTTAATCTAGAAAATTGGGCAAAAGAACAACTGACAAACCCCGAAAAAAGCGATCGGGTAATGTTTATTCAAGCAGGACCAGGAAGAGGGAAAAGTGTCTTTTGTCGAATGTTTGCTAACTGGGTACGAGAACATTTTCACCCCATTTGGACACCCGTATTGATTCGTCTACGGGATATCCATGCTTTTGAAGACAATCTGGAAAATACCCTCCGCGCCGCCATCCAGGACGATTTTGCTAAAAGTGATGATGGTTGGATAACTGACCGGAATACCAGGTTTTTGTTTATTTTAGATGGCTTTGATGAATTACGTTTAGAAGGTAGAACTTCTGGAGAGTTGCAAGAACTGCTGAAAAAAGTCGGGATTTATCAAGAGCAATGTGGTATGAGTCCATCGCTGGGACATCGGTTTTTGGTGACTGGGCGAGAAATGGCTTTACAAGGAGTTGCTTTACCCAGGAATTTACAAAGGGTAGAAATCGCTTTGATGGATGAACAAATCCAGCAGCAGTGGTTTACTAAGTGGGGAAATTTAGTTGAAGAGGATAAAGTTAAGGCATTTCAAGAGTTTTTAACCGCAGATAATTGTCCCCAGCGAGTACGGGAGTTAGCACGAGAACCCCTGTTACTGTACCTGTTAGGGGCAATGCACCGGGATGGGAAATTAACCACAGAAATGTTTGCCGGAGCTAATGGTGTTAAAGCCAAAATCCTGATTTATCAAACGACCTTGGATTGGGTATTAACCAAGCAACGTCCGGAAGACTTGAATTTTGACATTACTGAATGTGACACCGAGGATTTGCAACGAATTTTGACGGAAGCTGGATTGTGCGTCACCCAATCTGGTGGGGAATGGACTGCTATCAAAGTTATTGAGGAACGGCTGAGTGGGGATAAAGCAGCAAGGGAATTACTGGAAAAAGCACAACAGCAGATTGGTGAAAATCCCCTGAGAAATGCTTTGGCTGCATTTTATATGCGACCAATTAAAGGTTCTGGGGCACAGGAAGGGGCGGTAGAATTTGTTCATAAAAGCTTTGGTGAGTTTTTGTGTGCCCAAAGATTGGCGGAAAGTTTAGAGCAGTGGACATGGGTAAACCCGTACAGCAGACGTGGGGAATTTTTAATTGCTGACGAACAATTAGAGGAACAGATTTATGATTTGTTGGCTTACGGAGGACTGACACCAGAGATAGTGGAATATCTGATGGCTTTGCTGGATGATAGTGAAAAATTCCAGCCAGTGGAGTTATTTGAGCGATTGCAATACTTTTATTTTGATTGGTGTGAGGGGAAATTTATTAATGCTTACCCGAAAAATTTGCCCCTGAATCAGATGCAGAAGCTACGGGAACGGGGTATTGGGCTTGGTTTGAGGGAGGTGGATATTTATACTGGGTTGAATGTGATGATTTTGCTGTTGGAACTCCACCGTTATGCTCAAACTAGGGATGAGTTAAAGGATAAAATACATTTTCATCCTTGTGGGCAAAAAGATAGTAAATATTTTGACAGAGGGCGATTGCTGCGCGTAATCAGCTACAGTAATAGCTTTGATTTAGATAATTTTTTAAGCACAGTTGGATCTTTTCTTAGTGGCGTAGACCTTAGTGACGCAGACCTCTGTGGCGCATACCTCAGACGCGCATACCTCAGTGGCGCAGACCTCAGTAGCGCAGACCTCAGTGGCGCATACCTCAGACGCGCAGACCTCAGACGCGCATACCTCAGACGCGCAAACCTCAGTGGCGCAGACCTCAGTAGCGCAGACCTCAGTGGCGCAAACCTCAGTGACGCAGACCTCAGTGGCGCAGACCTCAGTGGCGCAAACCTCAGTGACGCAGACCTCAGTGGCGCAGACCTCAGTGGCGCATACCTCAGTGGCGCAGACCTCCGTGACGCATACCTCAGTGACGCATACCTCAGTGGCGCAAACCTCAGTGGCGCAAACCTCAGTGGCGCAAACCTCAGTGGCGCATACCTCAGACGCGCATACTTCAGACGCGCGAACCTCAGTGGCGCGAACCTCAGTGGCGCATACCTCAGTAGTGCAAACAACCTGACTCCAAAACAATTAAAAACTGCCAAGAACTGGGACAAAGCTGTATATGACCCTGAATGTCCTCAGCAGTTGGGTTTACCAGAAACAGGTACAGCTAGCGAGGATGATTCATGATATCAAGTAGGGTGGGCATTGCAAGCCTAGCCATGTCAAGGGGATAAAAATTTGGGCATTGCGGAGTGGAAATATGAATTTGTCTCACGCAGAGTCGCTCCAGGCGCAGAGAAGAAGAGTTTGAGATGTTGTAATCTTGCCATTTCATATCCGTTCTCCAAAAACGCCAAAATATCTCACACCTACAAACTGACATCCGTTGCCAACCCTATCACCAATCGTCTCCGCAAAAAATCCAAAGCTGTGCAAGCACTAAAATGACGAATCATATCAAGTCCGGGAGTAAGCCCATAATGAAATAACCTTATAACCTTTGCGTCTTTGCGTCTTTGCGTGAGTTTTATTAAGGGTATGTAAGCGGACATGATATCAATGACAAAAAAGGGTTCATCACTCCACAACTTCATTCACAGGGAACCGATCTATTAACTGAATAGCACGATGGGCATTGCGACGCAAAGAATCTGATAAATGGGGAACGTGGGGAATTTGTGACAACAAATCCAATGTCCGGCGTAAAATTCTCACCACATCACCTTCATCCAGACTGGTATTGTCACATATTTCTGTCCATTCCACACCCAATCCCCACTGCTCTACCAAAGAAATCAAGTTAATATATCTATTCTCTAACCCTACGGGTAAAGCTACCCCATGCCTGTACTGCACCTTCAACACAGAACGGCGGATTTTTTGTAATTTCGACCAAGTTCCATCCACTTCTGGGGATAACTCAAACCTAACAAAGCTATCGGGACGGGGACTTTCCGTGACCAAAGCTGCAACAATAGCCGCTAAATGGTGTGGATCTACATTATCCACCTCTCCACTCGCTAACACTAAACCTAGCCATAGTTCATTTTCTCCGCGAATGGCGGCAGCAATTTCCCCTAAATTTGTGGGTACTAGTTGATCTAAACAGTCAAACTGCTGCAAAATAGTAATTAAATTCAAAAATTCTTCCCAGTGGCGTTGGGATTGCTGTTCTACTTGACCCTGTAAATGCTGGATTTGTGCTTGCAGCTCCGCCGCCCGTTCTTTACGCCGGAAAATAGTAGCCACATTGCCTGTTTTAAATAAGGGATGGGCTTGTAATTCTTCTTGTATACTGGTGACTCGATGGAGTTGCTCTGTTACTTCTGGAGGTACATGTAAGGAATTTTCTATGTCAGGAATTTTTTGAGCGATCGCAACTGCTTGTTGATCTCCTCGACGGTGTTGTCCTGGTTTTAAGGGCATTGCTGCTGGTGGTAGCAAATCCTCGGGAATCTCAACTCGTGGCATTTCTGCGTACAAATCTACCACATCAGCCGTTGTCGCCACATACCAACGATTATCTTTACCCAAGCAAACTAAGTAGGGAGATTGACCAGAACCCTGGGTTTTACCCACTAAAATAGCAGTTACTGGTGTCGAAACAGTAATATATCTACCCTTAAGGCTCAGTAATGTCCCGGACACAGCAAAACTTAACATCATGGATAGTTCTTCGTGTCGGGCGTGGTGTGCTTGCTCGTGTAAGGTTTTCAGTAATTTTTGTTCTACTTTTAAACGCTGCCTTAATTTCTCATATTGGGCAATTTCTGATTCATCAACGGCTGCAACCTGTGCTTGAATATGAGCCAATTGTTGTTGCA
Organism: Calothrix sp. MO_167.B12; assembly: GCA_030066045.1. Lineage (GTDB taxonomy): Bacteria > Cyanobacteriota > Cyanobacteriia > Cyanobacteriales > Nostocaceae > Calothrix_A. The sequence continues at coordinate 1,755 of JASJCJ010000136.1, read as the reverse complement.
ATTCGCCAATGTAGTCATAGTGGGGTTGCAAATGTAAATTAGCTAAATACTGTCCAAAACTACGTTCTACAAGTTCCTTTGCTTCTTCCAAGGAGTGGGTTTGCAGTAAGTTCAATACCATCCCATAGCTGGAAGTAAATTGACTCACTAAGGGGTCTGGTTTGGAAGTGGCCAGATAAGCAGCTTCCTTTGCCCCTTCAAAGGGTGTTTGCAGGGTGACTACATGTCCCTGTTGGTCCATCCCCCTTCTACCTGCCCTACCTGCCATTTGCAAGAATTCTGAAGCATTCAGGAGTCGATGCCCAGTATCTGTACGCTTAGAAAGGGTGGAAATTACCGTTGTCCGGGCAGGCATATTAATCCCCGCCGCCAATGTCTCAGTGGCAAATACTACCTTAATTAACCCCTGCTGAAATAATTCTTCTACCAGCCCTTTCCAAGCGGGTAAAATTCCGGCATGGTGTGCGGCTATACCTCTATACAAGGGTGTAATTTGCCCAGTACGCCCAGCTTCAGGGTTACGGGTGAGAAAGCCGTCAATTTGCTGCCTTAGTTGCTGCGCCTCTTGCTCGTTTACCAGGGATAAATCTGCTACTTCCTCCACTGCCTTATCACATCCCCGCCGGCTAAATATAAAGTAAATAGCCGGTAGCATATCCCGTTGCTGTAACTGATTCAAGGTATAAACTATACTGGGAGCTTCTGGTCTACCACCCCTACCTTTTTCCCCGTTCTTTTTCTTTTTCCGCCTTTGGAGCAAACGGGGATTGATTTTACTGGAGCTACTATTCAGTAGGGGAAACACTCCTTTGGTATTGCCAAAGTAAAACTCTAAGGGGACGGGACGAAAATTAGAGTAAATTAAGTCCGTAGGTCCGTGGACTTGAATTAACCAGTTAGTTAATTCATCGCTATTGGCAACAGTGGCGGAGAGAGCCACCAGTTGAATGTTATGGGGACAATAAATAATAGATTCTTCCCACACTGTACCCCGTTGGCGATCGTTCATATAATGGCACTCATCTAGTACCACCGCCTCCACATCTACCAAGGAGGTGCCAACTTGCCCAATGGGAGTACCATAAAGCATATTGCGGAATATTTCTGTGGTCATAACTAAAATGGGGGCATCCCGGTTGATGCTGGCATCCCCAGTTAACAGTCCCACAGAATCAAAGCCAAATTGTTCCCGAAAGTCCCGTAATTTTTGATTAGAAAGGGCTTTCAGGGGAGTGGTGTAAAAGACTCGTTTGCCCCGTGCCAGGGCGCGATATATAGCATATTCACCAATTAACGTTTTGCCCGAACCTGTGGGCGCGCATACAACTACGGAGCGTCCGGCATTGAGAGAAGCGATCGCTTTTAGTTGAAATTCATCCAGTTCAAAAGGAAAGATTGAACCGGGGTCAAGTTCTGGAGACAGGGCAGGATAATTCACTAAATCACAATTGCAACCAGACTGTTTACTATATTATTTCAATCCCTGTCAGGAATTCATTAATTTAATTAGGATAAATTCCCCTGTAAGGATTTTTAATGATGGGCAAAATGATGGGTAATAGTATCACCAGTGAGATTTTGCATGGAAGATATATTGTACACTATTACCAGGATAATTTTCATCATCAAATATCGGCTACAATTGATACTCCCCATGCCTAGAAGGCAGGGGATTCTTGAAGAGTCCACAAACGAACTTTCAATGGTGCTATCAAAGACACCCTAGACGCTCAAGCAACGGGAGTTGCAATTGCG
>JASJCJ010000135.1 GCA_030066045.1 Calothrix sp. MO_167.B12 | reverse complement strand
ATATCAACTATATCCGCCATGTTTTCACCATTACTTTATTGACACTCTCTCGGATTCTATCCGGGAGATTCTACCAGTCTAGGCTAGAATAATGTAATTAAACTATTTCACTAAATAAAAAATGGGATGCTCCCAAGGGCTTAAACAATTCGTAATTCGTAATTCGTAATTCGTAATTACATTTTGTAATGGGGATTTAAACCCCAACACAAAACAAACAACCCGTAGGGGATGGGGTTTTAAACCTCTAGGAGTATAGAGAAGTAGGGGCACGGCATCAGAGTGATAATTTTATATACCAAAATCTTATGGTCACCGTGCCCTTGCCTAGTACACAGGATCATAATGATAATTTTATACACAAAAATTTTGTGGTCGTCGTGCCCTTACGAATCATGGATGTGTCCCAAACATGATTTGACTTGGTATAAGTAGCAGAGTATTTAAGTAGGAGAGGAAATGCAACAAGTAGCGATGTTTCGGAGGAACCGCCTGAGGGCGATCGCACAAAAATTACCAATTCGTTGGAGCAGTTTTATTGCTGATTTTCTGTTAACAGGGATGGTTATTGGTCCTGCGATCGCTCCAGTATTAGCCGCATCTGGGTTGCCAATTTTACCTGGGATAGCTAACATTATCTACTTTATGGGCAATCATGTATGTCCCCAACCAGATATGGGTGTGGAGTTAGCACCACCCTTTATTATGGCTGTGTGTATGCGTTGCTATGGTACAGTTACAGGCTTATTAATCACTCGATTATTATACGCAGTTACTGGTGGTAAAGGTTTTTACTGGTTAGCTCAATATGGTTGGAGTGGTGTAGCGTTAGCCAGTATATTAATGATGGCTTATCCTTTGGAGCTAGCAGCACAAGTTTTTAATATTTGGAGTTTTAACAATTACTTAGTTACACCCTTTGGATTAATTACGGGATTGGCCTGGGGTTTATTTACCATGCCTATTTTACATGGTGTTGATGTTTCTAACTTGAAAATAGGGAGTTCGGAGTGAACGAGTCAAGGAGTAGGGGCGCATTGCGTGCGCCCTTGAGGAATTAGTCACAAAGTATTTTCATAGGCAGGTTGCGAGATTTTCTCATCAGAGGCTAAGTTGAAAATAATTAGGAGGCGCGCAGTTTGTAGGGGCGCATTGCGTGCGCCCTTGAGGAGTTAGTCACAAAGTATTTTCATAGGCAGGTTGCAAGCTTACGCCCATGAGAGGCTAGCTAGTATTAGCGGGAGCATCCCAAATGTTTAAATTTGCTTGTAGTGCGGGCATCTTGCCCGCTTTGTATCTAAAGGGAGCAAGATGCTCCCACTACCGTACATTGTTGAAAAATTGGGATGCTCCCGTATTCACTTATTTTGTATTTAGAGACGTGTAGATATTGATAAACCTATTTACACGTCTCTAAATTTATTGGATGACGAACTAAAGCAAGGGCAGACATTAGATATAACTTACCCAGTACCTAGTCATTCAACTAGCTAGGGAAGGAGACAGGTTCAGGGTCATTATTAGCTGTGGGAGATTCAACTTGCCATGGCAGTGGCTTATTATCTATAAAGAATCCTCCATCTAAATTGACACCATTACCATCAGATCCCATTCTCCAAATGGCATTTTCTTCAGTACCATAGTTACGCCAGAGAATATCAGGATTATTATCTCCTGTAAAGTCTGCCACACCTTCAATATCCCACTTCAAATCTCCTACGTCCACCAAGAAGATTCCTCTACCTGCTTCACGTTTAGGTCCAAGGGTACCGTCATTGTTCCTCATCTGCCAGGTTACAGTTAATTCAGGCTCGCCATCGACTTCATCACCAAGAGAAGACTCATCTCTCATCAACCAGATAGCATTTTTTCCAGAATCAGGATTTGTTTCATTTCCATAGTTACGCCAGAGAATGTCGTCATTACCGTCTTTATTAAAGTCTGCTACACCCTCAATTTTCCAATCAATATCAAAAAGATCGTTAAGGAAGTATCCTTTATCAACGGAGAGACCATTCTCATCATTCTTCATCAACCAGATGGCATTTTCTCCTGTATCATTTCTGTGCCATACAATATCAGCAATGCCGTCGTTATTAAAGTCTCCTGAATCTAAAATTTTCCAATTAGTATCTCCGGGTGTAATCAAAGATGTTGAGTCTACGCTGAAAGGCTGGGCAGCATTAGTATTATCAAATTTTATTTCCCAAATAGTATTTTCATCAGTTTCATTGTTACGCCACAGTACTTCTTTGATTCCATCACCAGTAAAGTCAGCTACATCTTCTATTTCCCATCCAGAACCAGGAAATGGATCAATGGCAACTTTCTGAGCGACTTCAATGCCATTATTGCCATTTGTCATTATCCAAATGACATTCTCTCCAGTTTGAGAGTTGTGCCAGAAAATGTCATCTATTTTGTCGTTGTTGTAGTCTTGTATTCCTTCTGCCTTCCAATTACTACCTGCAAATTGTTCCAGAGCAATTGGGTTGATGGAAAAAGGCTGGGTAGTATTGTTGCCATCGTAGTTGACTCCCCAGATTTCATTATCCCCTGTGTTAAAGTTGCGCCAAAGGATTTCTGGTTTCTTGTCACCATTGAAATCTGGAGGATTTGGATTGCTAGGAGAACTATCGCTTGTAATATTAACAGTAACATTACCACTAATATTTAACTCAGACTCTCCCGGGAAACCACCATACTCTACTACGTAACCTTTAATGCTGTAGTTAGGATTCTGAACACTAGGACCAGTATCTGGTAAATCATTCCACTTGTTAAGTAGAGGACCTTCTAGAGGAGATCTCTGAATATGGGCATAGGCTTCACCATTAGGATTTACATTAGTAAGGTTATTTGGCTCCGTATCAGACCAGTTACTATACTGATTTCCTACCTCATTACCATTGTTACCCTTTCCACTCCAAAACTGAGTACCGGCTTCTGGCCCAGTTACCCAAAACCACTCACCATCTGTGTCCGCATCACTCGCACCAATCCAAGCATTACCTCCGATGCCAGCGTTGGTTTGGACAAACTCCTGTTCGCCAGCGGATGTGATAGTTACTAAATAGCCTTGACGTTCAAAATAGCTTTTTCCTTCTGCGGCAGATTTAGCCGTTGTCCAGGTAATCTGATCACTGCCAACAAATTCGTAGAAGTTACCATTTTCTGGGTTCCGAGCTAATGAACCCAGCGAAAATTGAATATTACGTTGTGTAGTGTCGGGAGTTCCACTGGTATTACTATAGGTTATTTGCCGCAGTACATTCTGGTAAACACTATTATCAGCATCACCACTCAGAGTCAAAATACCAGTATTTTCGTCATAGCTCCAGGTCAGCCCCTCAACAGTACCATTAGTGCCAGTCTGACCCGCAACACCTAAAGTATCACCAGATAATTTATTGGTAATGATTACTTTAGCACCATCTAAATTACCACCATCGGAGTCGGTAATAGCTAAATTTGGAGCAAGAATTTGAGGGCCTGTATTTACTTCGTAGTTAGTGTTACCCGAAACATTTAATACGGGGTTAGCCATGAATTAATCCTCTGCAAATGATGAAAAATAAGTTTTTTAGAGTTGCTAGTCTATTGACATTGTTGAACTCAAATAATTTCCGTCAAGGCTGACATCGTTGCTACACAGATTGTAGAAGGTTTTTATTACATCACATAATGATGCAAACACAAAGGAGTGGAATTACATTTTCAAGTTGATTATAAAAAATTACTGATTTGCCAAGTGGATCTTTATTGTGCCGAAAAACACTCCCAATTTCGACGCACAAACATATGTCTTTACAAAAACTTTATATTATTAATAGTGCCCTATGTAACGGGAAATGAGTATAAAAATATCAGCAATGATTGCTTGCAAAGTTATTTGGTATTGTCCTAAATATCACAAATGTACAGATGTGGCAATATACCTCAAACCCTTATGATTCCATCTCTTGAAGTTTGGTTAATGATTAAATCTTCATAATCAATTTTAAACTACTTAAGTAATAATATTTAGATATTTAGTTGTTTATTTTACAAATACGCGGGAGGCATCAGGGAATTTACTTCCGTATTCTTTTGCAATCTATGAATATCCAAAACTTCATGATTCAAACGATGAAAACTAAAGCGATCGCAGCTAATACTATTTTTAACCCAGAATGGGACAGATTAATAGATGGGTAAACAAGTAGGGGTAAGGCATAATAGTGCTAATTTATACTTATATATTGAAATCTGATGGATGCCGTGCCCTTATAAAGAATGTATATCCATAAAAACAATGAGCATTCTTCATAGAAAATGCTCATTGCTAAAAATGTTAGGTAGAATACCAAGCACCCCAATCTCACCAATTGAGGATAAATTTATGAACTCACAGTAACCTTGAGACTAGCGGGTTGTGCGAGATTACCTTCTAGGACTACACCACGGTGATTGGCATGGAGATGACGCACAATCACGTATATGGACTCAATTTTCTCTGGCATACCAGTTTTTTGGGCTAAAGCTGCTAAAGAAATTGGGGCTGACTCTTGTTTGAGTGCTTCCATAACCCGTGTTTGCAACTCTAAAATGGCAGCGGCAGCTTTTTTCCCTGCTTCCACCCCTGGTTGGTGATAGGCGTTAATATTTACCAAGCTAGCGTATAAACCTACAGCGCGATCATACAAAGCAATTAATGCCCCCACGGTACGGGCATTCACCTGGGGAATTGTGACTGTAATGGAATCGCGGTGATTTTCATACAGTGCTTGTCTGGTTCCTTGGAGAAAACCGGAAAGATAATCCCCTGGGGTGATCCCCGGTTCAATTTCTAAAGATTTACCAGGACGATCTTCCAATACTTCAATCAAGGTAGCAAAGAAATTAGGTACACCTTCACGCAACTGCTGTACATAGGCGTGTTGGTCTGTGGAACCCTTATTACCATAAACAGCAATCCCTTGGTAGACGGTGTTGCCATCTAAGTCTTTTTCCTTACCCAAGGATTCCATTACTAGCTGTTGCAAATAACGGCTGAATAACAGTAAGCTGTCCTTGTAAGGTAGGACAACCATGTCTTTTTCCCCTTTACCATTACCTGCATAGTACCAAGATAAAGCTAGTAGGGCTGCGGGATTGTTTCGCAAATCAGCCACCCGGGTAGCGTCATCCATTTCCTTCGCCCCTTGGAGCATGGCGCGGATATCAATACCTTGTAAAGCGGCGGGTACTAACCCTACAGTGGAAAGTTCCGAAGTACGTCCCCCCACCCAATCATACATGGGAAACTTGGCTAGCCAACTTTCAGAGGTGGCAATGTTGTCTAATTTACTACCAGCCATAGTGATAGCGATCGCATTTTTGGCAAAGTCTAAACCTTTGTCAGCAAAAGCCTGTTTCACCTCTACCATGCCATTGCGGGGTTCGGGAGTACCTCCAGATTTGGAGATCACTAATACTAAAGTGGAAGATAAGCGATCACCTAAACGAGAGAGGACGCGATCGATACCTGCGGGGTCAGTATTATCAATAAAGTGAATCTGCAGGGGAGGGACTTCTGGGGCTAAAGCTTCAGCTACAAATTGAGGACCCAGGGCAGATCCACCAATGCCAATGGAGAGAATATCCGTGAAACGGGGTGCTTTGGGAGGATGAACCCCACCAGTGTGGACTTGTTCGGCAAATGCTTCGATTTGTTCAATGCTATTGGCAATTTCTTGGGTCAGTTCTGGAGTTGGTGCCAAATCGGGATTACGCAGCCAGTAGTGACCAACCATGCGGTTCTCGTCCGGATTAGCAATGGCTCCTGCCTCCAGTTCTGCCATTTGGGCAAAAGCCTGGTTGAACTTTGGACTACACGCCTCCACAAAGGCATCATCAAAGCGCATCCGGCTCACATCCAAGTAAAATCCTAATCCTTCGTGGAAATATAACCATTCCTGGTATCGTTGCCAAAGTGCCGTAGCGTCCATAAGGAAATATGAAGTAAAGTGATTTTCACCAACAAGTTTAAGCTAAGGTTAGTGCCATCCCCTGTGCCTCTGATACAGTTTTCAATGTTATATCATCGGATTTGGGGTTGGCTCCATGAATTAAGCTGATGGACAACACAAATCAAGGAACGCTACCAAGTATAAGGAAGTTAAGACCCAAGGGAAATCAAACTTAGGTCTAGATACACAATCAAGGCGTTGAAATCATCTCACAGCCAGGTTTCTAGGCAAAGATGGAAATACTATACTGACATCTCAATTTTTATTTTTTGCAAGTCCCTAAGTTTAAGTGTTTTTTTACTATTGGGATATTCCTAGCTAAAAAATAGGGAGTGAAGGAGTGAAGGAGTGAAGGAGTGAAGGAGTGAAGGAAGTATTTTCATCCTTGTTTGCGTACAAACGTCCATGTAGACGCGCGAAGCGTGGATTCTCGCAGAGTGCGGCTAACTTGAAAATGGTTGTTAGTTGTTAGTTGTTAGTTAATGGTTGATAGCTTAGGTGTGGGAGCCGCAGTTGAGGTATTTTCATGCTTGGTTGTGGGATTTGACCGTGGGGGACTAACTTGAAAATGGTTGTTAGTTGTTAGTTGACGGTTGACAGTGGGTCAGAAACATTTTTTATGGCTTGGTTGTGAGATTTTCCCGTGGGGGGCAACCCAGTAGGGGCGCATTGCGTGTGCCCTTAAAAAGTTAGTCACAAAGCATTTTCATCCTTGGTTGTTAGTTGTTAGTTGTTAGTTGATGGTTGACAACTTAGGTGTAGGAGAAGCACTTGATATATCTTTTCATGCTTGGTTGTGGGATTTTTCCGTGGAGGGCTAACTTGATAAAGAAAATGTAGCTGGACTCATTGCAAAAACAAAAATTCTATCCTCCCCTGCTCCCTCTGTTCCCCTGTTCTCCTTGGAAGCCCCTAGGAGTCTCTCAACACATATCCCACACCGCGTACAGTTTGAATCAAGCGTTTTTGACCTTCATCTTCGATTTTAATACGTAGGTAGCGAATATATACTTCAATCACATTGGATTCTCCCATAAAATCGTAGCCCCAAACATTTTCCAGAATTTGTTCCCTGGTTAGTACCTCACGGGGATGCTCCATCAGGTACTTAAGCAGTTCAAATTCCTTCATGGTTAAATCTATGGCTCGCTCATTGAGCATAGCGCGCCGGGTTGAAATATCCAATAATAAATCCCCAAAACGCAATTGTTCATTGGTATCTGTATCTGGTTTTAAATACAGTTTGACCAATTTTAAAAAATCTTCAGAGCGATAGGGTTTGAGAAAATAATCATCTGCTCCAGCTTCTAAGCAAGCTACCCGATCTTCAACGCTCTCCCTTGCCATTAACATTAGTACAGGAGATTTATTCCCATAATGACGGATACCTTTACATAACGAAATTCCTGATTCCCCCGCAAGCAAGCGATCGACTACTATTAAAGCGGGTTGATATTCCTGACTATACTGCAAACCAATCGTTGCATCGTGAGCTTCAATTGGATGATAACCAGCTTCTTTTAAATCAAAAGCTAATTTGTGTGCCAGGTTTTCGTCACTTTCAATTACCAAAACACAAGGAGTGTGAGCAAAGGTCATATCAATTTTGACTTTGGATGAAAGGATATTGGCGGACTAATACTTATTAAAATAAGTTTCCTATATGCATAATATATATCCGGACATCAGGTTGAGGAGAGGGGAGTGAGGAGTGAGGGAGTGAGGGAGTGAGGGAGTGAGGGAGTGAAGGAGTGATGGAGTGATGGAGTGATGGAGTGATGGAGTGATGGAGTGATGGAGGGAAGGACTAACAACTAACAACTAACAACTATCAACTAATAACTGAAATTAAGGCAATTCCACAGAATTTGGTTTCGCAATATGTGGTAAACCCCAACCTAACTTTTCTCGCAAAATACGGAAAAATTCTGGTGATTGGAGGCGAATAAAGCGAGTCACGTACTGCGATCGCTCTAAGTATACCCTATCTTTAGGTAATACATAACACCCTCCATTCCCATCCACTGTCATGACTAATCTAGGTGTATTTACAGGGTAAATATTTACTGGTTCGCTATCTGGAAACACCAATGCCCTAGAAGCCAAAGAATGGGGACAAATCGGAATCAACTGTAATGCAGGAACTCCAGGGGTTAATACTGGACCTCCCGCACTTAAGGAATAAGCGGTTGAACCAGTTGGTGTACAAATAATTACACCATCCGCAGCAATATCAACTGGTGCATGACTACCCACGGCAATTTCAAAATGGCACATGGAAGTCAATGGTTCCCGATGTAACACCATTTCATTTAAGCAAAGAGCCTCCCACAAAACCAGATCATCACGAAACACTTGAACGGTAAGCATTGCCCGTTCTTCAATCTCATAATTACCAGCCAATACCTGCTCAATTGCCTGGGGTAGCTGATTGATATAAGCTTCCGTCAAAAATCCCATATGACCAGTATTTATCGCCAATATGGGAATGCCACAAGGGGCAACTTGCCGAGATGCAGCCAAAACTGTTCCATCCCCCCCCAATACCACAGCAAACTTCATTTCTCTATCAAAGCCGGGTGGTATTAGCCCCTCAATCGGCGTATGACACACGGGACTCTCTGGGCTAGAATAGCCCAGCATCCCGCCAACACCATTGGTGAGATACACTTCCCAACCAACAGCGTTGAGCTTTTCTTGAAGTTCCATAGCGATGCGACTCGCTATTGGTTTCACGTCATTGTAAATAATGCCTGCTTTCGGCACACTCAAATATCCAAATCTAGGCGATGCTTTATATTCTGTTATCCTTACACATTTTGGACAATCTAGTCATTAGTCCAAAATTAATAAATAATCTTTGTAGTCCCCTGACTATTGATTATTAACATTTTTGAAGGGAGACCTTTTTGGTTTCTTGCTCTTCTTCTTCTGATAATCCAACTCCTTGAGCTTTTTCATAATTCGGTTAAAGTACTCTTGTAAATAGCTTTCTAGGGTTGTGGTTTCACTCACATCGAAACCAAACACCTTATATACATCTTCCATCGGGGCATCAAGTGGTTTCCCACTGGCAATAACTTCCGTAAATGCTAGTCTATCTGCCACGTTCCAACTCCACTGAAAGAAGCGCAAGCAGCTACCCACGGCACGTAATAAGTTAATGGGCATTCGGGTAATCTTTGCCTCTTTCTCTGACAAGCGTTTGCAGATGCCAATAATTTCTTCCGCACTCCAAGCACGAGTACCCACCACCGGAAATGCTTGATTTTCTGTTTCTTTGACGGACAAAGCCCGAATCACAAACTTGGCTATGTCTTGGGTATCCATGTAAGCGATGGGAGAAGATTCCCCTGTCACCCACACAGGTTGTCCTTCCAAAATGGGAATCCCATATTGACCAATTAAGCCCTGCATAAAGCCAGCCAGACGCAAAATAGTATAGTTTAACCCCGACTCAGCTAAAAATAGTTCCGTACACCGCTTAATTTCCATCAAGGGCACTTCTGGGTACTTCTGGGCATTTAAGATCGATAAGAAGATAAAACGCTCTATTTGGGCAGCTTTTGCCGCTTGAATCAAGGCTACTTTCCCTTCCCAATCCACTTGTTTAATACTCAGAGAATCCGTAGGACGAGCTGTAGCGGCATCTATGACTGCGGTTACACCCTCCAAAGCTGGAGCCAGGGTTTCTGGACGACACAAATCCCCTCGCACCAGCTCTGCACCCCATTCCTTCAGGAATGCAGCTTTTTTTAAGTTCCGCACAAGACAACGTACCTTATACCCCTCATCAATAGCATGACGAGCCACTTGTCTTCCCAAGGTGCCAGTAGCACCGACGATTAATATTGTCATGGGGGTTCGTAACAATTAGTAAACTTTTATGAAAAATCCTATCAAAATTATATAGGTAAACAAATGTTTACAAAAAAAATATCTCTGATATGGTAGCCAGAGACTTAAGGGATTTCCAGATAAAAAACATCCCATAGTTATCAGGAAATAAAATATGTAAACTTCACTGTCAACCGTCAACCGTCAACTGTCAACTGTCAACTGTCAACCTTCCTGATGGGATAATTTATTTCCTGGAGTTCCCTAAGTATGAGTCTCTCGCTGTTCAGGACTGCATTATGAGAATTTCTACTCTTTTACGCCTTGAATTTTCAGCAATAATGTACCTACAGCCCAACCTACGAAGATTAAGCCAAAGGACAATAGCACTGCATTCAACATTTCACCGCCCATTAGTATGATTCTCCTTTGCGAGTTTTTGCAGTGACACTCCTACACTTGTTTTCGAGTAAGTGTAGGATTCTGGTGGAATTGTCTATCTTTCCAGAACTTCCTTCTCGGTACTCGAAACTTTCCCGATACAGCGTTTTATAGTGAGGTGCGTGCCCTGCCCCACTTTACTGAGCAAAAAAAAATTGCATAGACGACCAGCATTTTCGGCTTTGTCGCTACAAACACTATGCCATAAATCTTGGAGTGATGTTTATTGGCTTTTCTGATCATGCTCAGGGATTGCTTGAGAAATTGAGGAGATTCAATTTTGGAGCCATCAGAGCAAGTACTCCTTCACTCCTTCACTCCCTCACTCCCTCACTCCTTCACTCCCTCACTCCTTCACTCCCCATCCCCATCCCTGCTAAGTAACCTGTAGTCCAAGCACTTTGGAAGTTAAACCCACCAGTAATACCATCAATATCTAAGATTTCCCCAGCAAAATGGATTCCGGGAATTACTCGACTTTCCATGGTTTTAAAGTTCACTTGTCTGAGATTGACTCCCCCACAGGTTACAAATTCATCTTTAAATACCCCTTTACCTTGGATCAAATATTCGCCTTGGGAAAGTTCTTGAATAATTCGATTTAATGTCTTTTTAGATACTTCTGCCCATCGCGTATCTGGAGCAATTTCAGCACGTTCAAGGATATACTGCCAGAGGCGATGGGGTAAATTAACACCACGGTAAAGAGCGATCGCTCGTTTGCCCGATTCATTTTTCACTGTTAACAACTGTTGTCTGAGCTGTTCTTGATTCAAGTCTGGCAACCAATTAACCTGTAAAGTAGCTTGATAATTGCTGTCATGTAAAATTCTTGCACCCCAGGCTGATAATTTCAACACCCCAGGACCACTGATTCCCCAATGGGTAATTAGTAACGGACCTATTTGTTCTAATGGGGTTGCACCTGATACGTATAAACGCAGCTTAACCGTATTAACACTGACACCGGCTAACTTCCTCAGGTTGGGTTCGGGGATATTAAAGGTAAATAAAGAAGGAACAGGGGGTTCAACGTTATGACCTAGGTCTTGGGCAATTTTATAACCAATGGGGTTACTTCCTGTTGCTAGTAACAAGCGTGAGCATTCTAGAACTTCTCTGGATTTGAGGACAACAGCAAAATTGGAGTCTGTGGTTTTTACTTCTACAACAGGAGTGCCAATCCGTATATTTACACCCGTAGCTCTGGCTGTGTCCAGCAAACAATCGGCAATAGTTTGGGAATTGTCGGTGACAGGGAACATCCGCCCATCAGCCTCGGTTTTCAACTTGACTCCGTGCTTCTTAAACCAGGCAATGGTATCTTTAGCTTGAAAGCGAGTAAACGCACCTCGTAGTGCTTTCCCTCCCCGAGGATAGTTTTGTACTAACAAAGCTGGTTCAAAGCAAGCATTGGTCACATTACAACGCCCACCCCCAGAGATTAAGACTTTGGCTAAGGGTTTACGACTGGCTTCAAGTAAAGTAACCTGGGCATTAGGATTAATATTAGCAGCTGCGATCGCTCCAAAAAAACCAGCTGCACCACCCCCAACTACGATAATTTTCTGAGTTTGCAAAGACGATATATTTCCCAATAACTATTCTTCCATAGGTTCAAAATCATCTTTTATCGCCCCACACACAGGACATACCCAATCCTCTGGTATATCCTCAAATGGTGTTCCCGGTGGTATTCCTGAATCTTCATCGCCAAATTCAGGATCGTATACATAGCCGCAGACTGAGCACACATACTTTCGCATTTTGTTAGTTCCTGTTTTTGTCTTGTGTATAAATACTAGAAGCTTTGGGGAGTATATTTCTAGATATGCACTCCGAACTTTTACAAAAATTGACGATGGATGTTGATTACCAAGCTCCCATCCGTATATTAGTCTTGGACACCGGACTTAGAAGCGCCACCAAGTTCGTTGAATATAGCTGAGAATTCCAAAAGCGATCGCCACAAAAAATAACAGTGCTATGATTCCACCGGGAATAAAAGTGAGAATTTCCAAGCCTCGGAGAATATAAACTGCGATGGCTACCCCCAAGAATACACCAAAACCCTGAGTTAATCTGCGATTGAATTTAGATTGACTCACTTCAATTTTCCTCTAAAATTGGCAAGATAACTATTGTAGATCCTACTTCCACTTTACAAGTTCCCATAATTAAATCTAGGCGAAAACCCTCACTGTTGCCTGTTGCCTGTTGCCTGTTGCCTGTTGCCTATTTCTTCTCCCATGATTGAGTCAGGAAACCCAATTCCCCAAACTGAGTATTCATATTTGTCGAAAATTTAACTAAACTTGGCAAAAACCTTACGTAATTACTACGAATCTAGTTAATAATAGCTAAAGAATTCATCTTTACGATCAAGTTTATGTGTTGTACTGGAACTAGAATAATTGAGTTAACATCAATCGCAATTGTATCCGTCTCAGTTTAAGTAATTACTACTATTGGTGTTGAGGATTAACTGAAATTATGGTATCTGCTATCTCGGACTCAATTCCCAGAGGATTAGAAATGCTTCGGAGTCAGGAAAACCACAATCTACTAATTCAGGGTGAAATTTTAATCAAAACCAGAGCACACACTGCTTGGGGTGGTGCAGTCACAGCTTGTATGTATTTACCCATGCTGCGTTCTCAAGTATGGCAACAACTAACGGATTATCCTCGCTGGGTACAATATTTCCCCGACTTGACAAAAAGCGAAATTCGACACAAAGGCGATGTCAAACATCTCTACCAAGCAGCACAAAAAGCCTTTTTATTTTTCACGGCTCAAGTAGAAATTTACCTGAACGTAGTAGAAGTACTGGGCAAACAAATTCAATTTCAGCTAGAAAGAGGTAATTTTAAGGATTTTCATGCCAATCTAGAATTGCAAGATTGTGGTCAGGGAACTTTGTTAACTTATACCGTACAAGCCACTCCAGAGATTCCCGTACCATCGATGCTCATTCAACAAGCAATGAACTTTGATTTGCCCACAAATATGCGTAAAATGCGACAAGTGATTTGTAAGAATAAATAACATTCATGTCGCGGGCAAGAGAAATTTTAGACTTCTGGTTTGGTAAGCCAGATGAACCAGGTTACGGCAAACCGAGAAAAATATGGTTTTCTAAACAACCCGAATTTGACGAAGAAATCCGTACCTGGTTTTACCCAGATTATCAACGGGCAGCAGCAGGATATTTAGACAATTGGGCTGAGCTACCACAAAACTGTCTCGCACTAATTTTGTTGCTAGACCAATTCCCCCGAAATATATTTCGCGGTACTCCTGATGCTTTTGCTACTGATTGGCAAGCATTATCTGTAGCCCAACAAGCGATTTCTAAAGGCTATGATCGAAAGTTTTTACCAGTACAACGCTGGTTTTTTTATTTACCCTTTGAACATAGTGAAAATATGCAGCACCAGCACAAAGCAGTGGAGTTATTTCAGCAACTAACTCATTCTGGTGATAGTGCTACTGCTGTAAATTCTGCGATCCATCATCGTCAGATAATAGAACGTTTTGGACGTTTCCCCCATCGCAATGAAATTTTAGGTAGACTCTCTACCCCAGACGAGAAAGAATTTTTACAACAGCCTGGATCGTCTTTTTAAAATTTATCGACTATGGCTAGAAACGTAGTTAGCGCAATTGTACAGATACTTAGACTACAGGGCTAAATAATCACACTTCCTCCAGAAATTATGCTGTCGGTTAATTAGGTGTTTCTCAACTAATTGCATTTGACTCGAACTTTTATATGCATTATTTTAGTTAGTATACTAACATATACTCTTTAAAAAAATGCCATTTCAGAAAAATAATCAAATAGGAGCTAAAAAAATCTTGAAGGAACAATTGGATACCCAGCCAATCTGTTTCAAAGGAAGATTAGGACAAAAAGACAAACTTAAAACCGTCCCCAACTGGCAAGAACGGCTTAGAGAATTTGTTGATCAACTTATTTGTGACTTACCCAAAAATGAGTAGCAATGGCTAGAAGTGAGTAGGAATTAAGTTACAGTTTCATACCCTACAAGGCCTAATTTGATCCCACACAACCCAACCTTGAGTACCGTTGTTCAGTTTGACTTTAATAAAATCACCCTGCACTTGCATAAACAAAACTATATCTCCTTTGCTTAACTCAGCAAACGTATTAGAGTTTCTTTGGGGATTGAAATGTAACTCGGCTGATTCTCTACCGCGAGTAGGTGTCACCTCACGACATAGTTGGGATTGTGGGGAAATAAAATTCTGTCCGGGTTTAGTGGCGACTATATTTTCTGTTTTAAATAGAAGTAACCCAGCAATAGTGGTGATAAAGCCTGCTATCCCCACCCCAACCATTAAAAATAATTTGTTGTTCAACGAAACCGTGGGAGCAATAGTAGGTGGTACTACTGGAATGGATTTGGGCACTAATTCCTGAACTGGTTTAGCCTGTTTAACTGGTTTTTGCCACCTCATGGTTTTCAGCATTGGCTCTTGCGGCACTATCTCGCAATCTGTCATATACTCCATAGGTGTATAACCAGCAGGATAATCCCTACAAGTAATCTCACTGACGGTAAATACCTGCTGTCCCAAACGAAGACTGCTACCAGTTGTCAAAGGCATTTCACCAGCTAAAAGCAATTGTCCATCTAAGATGGGAGGGTTTTTTTGCCGTAGATTCCGCAGATAAAACTTTTGCTTTTGGGGATGAAAGAAAATTTCTACGTGTAGCCCGGATATAGTAGGGTCTAAAAGAACGATATCACACTGTCCCGGATCTCTGCCAATACGGATTCTACCAGGGTTTTTACTATGCTGGTGTTCCAAAATTTTCCGCATTTTGATTTCCCCATCCTGTACCCACTCCAAGGTGAGTTCGTGCAGAGAAATTGTCTCCAAACTCTGTTGCAGAATTGGTAAACCCACCTCAGAAGTTTGCACTAGCTCCTCTAGTGCTTGTAGAGCTTCCATTGCTGTTTGATAACGATCCTTAAAATGGTAGCGTGTCATCTTCGTGAGAATACCAGCTAATTCCGAACTCACAAAGGCTAAATGCTGCCATAAAATTTCCCCTGTGTGGGGATCGTCTTGGAGCTTGTGGGGGTGAATCCCTGTTAATGCTTGAATAGCCGTCATTCCCAAAGCATAAATATCGCTACTGGGACGGGGAACTCGCCGGATATGTTCGGAAGGCATATAGCCAGGGGTTCCCACAGCAATAGTAATATGATTATTGCTGGATGCGAGCATCGCGCCTTGGGTGGCTCCAAAAGGGAGCTTTGCACCTTGCGCTGCTAACATCCCGTTGCGATTTCCCAAGGGTAGTACCCTTTGGCTAACTCCCCTGGAAGCCATTGCAGCTTGGCTGCGTATTTGCTTAATTGCCCCAAAGTCAATCAGAAATAACTTATGATCTAAAGCATTTCTAATCAGATTATCAGGTTTAATATCCCGATGAATTACCCCTTGGGAATGAACGAATTCTAATATTTTTAATACCTCTATGAGCATCTGGATAATTTGGCTTTCTGTCCATTTTTTCCCTGGAGGTAACTCTTTACTTAGGGTATGCCCATAGATAAATTCTTGTACTAAATAAAATTCTTGCTTCTCTTCCAAATAAGCCAATAACCTGGGTATTTGGTCATGATTACCTAACTTTTGTAATGTTTCTGCCTCTTTACGAAATAGTCTCCTGGCTGCTTCTAAAACCTGGGGGTCGGTACTAGTAGGTTTGAGATGTTTGAGTACACACTTAGGCTTGCCGGGGAGGTGAATATCTTCCACAATGTAGGTTTGTCCAAAACCTCCTTCACCCAAAACTTTAAGGACTTTGTAATGTCCTGCTAGCAACTGACCAATCATATCTTGATGGTGATATATAAAAAATTACTTTTACCCTTCCCCATATAGCCTAATTAATCCCTGATGATTTTAAGTATTTTCTAATATTTTATTGTATGATTTTAGCAATAATGGGGTCACAAAATAAATGTGATGACACTGAAACACTCTACATATAATGAGCTTAGATGTCAAAATGTAGATATAAATAAAATTACCCTGGTAATATATAAATAACAAAATATATAAATTAATGTTGCCAGTTTGGCACATTTTAAAAATACTGCTTTTTATGTCACGATCACATGATATTTATATAATTCAATGATATATAAATGTTTTAATCAAATAGTGTATTAAAGAATATATGGTAGTTTTGGATTTTATTAATGATATGATTTTCTGATAATTTTATATTTTTTCTTAATACAATATATCTGGCAATTTTTATATAATATTTAAGCTTTTTCTATTCTCGATATCTGTCAACCTAGTGCTTTGTCCCATTAATTGTGATAGCTGATTGTAGTGCGGTTCCCAAGAGGATGTTTGAAAAGTATGTTTATTAACATTAAAATCTCCCAAACCTAACCCCCCTATCCCATTCTCTACAAGGGAATGGGGGTTTCAAAGACTCTCTCTTACTAGGAGAGAGGTTTACCAGAGAGGTTTTAAGTAACCTTTTAGA
>JASJCJ010000134.1 GCA_030066045.1 Calothrix sp. MO_167.B12 | reverse complement strand
TTGGATGCCAAAGGTTAGCTTAGTTTTTTGGCTGTATTTCTCTGCCCAAGTTGCAAAGGCTCGTTCCTCTGCTGCTGCTACCCGCAGTTTGGCAACCCCACCAATTAGTTGTACGGTAAGTCCATCAATTTCACCATCGAGCTTTTCTTGTTGGCGTTCTTTACGGACTAAGAGAATGCCAGAAGTTATGGTGACGATCGCTGCCACAATCGATATTCCCAAACCAATTAGGGCAAGTTTGATGTTGTAAAAAAACATCAGTCCTAAATTGAGCAGAGAAAAGATAGCGCTCAGTAAGGTACGTTGAGTAGCACCGCTAAGTTGACTGCGGATTTGACGAACTGCTAGGAGACGATTGACCATATCTCCAGAGGTATACTGGCGGAAAAAAGCAGGAGTTATTTTTAGCAGCCGGTCCCAAACTGCCAACTGTAAATTAACGTCAGTAGCATTTTCAACTCGCAGGGTAATAAATCCTTGAGATAGTTGAAAAGCTGATTTTCCCAAAGCAGCGGCGAATAGGGCTAGTCCAATTTGCCATAAAAGCAGGCGATCGCTATCAGGAATTGCTTTATCTATCAACATTCCAGTCCCTTGAGGAACTACCATACCCAGGATTGTAGATAATCCGCCAACTAGAACAATCAGGAGAATATCTTGTTGATAGCCTTCGATGCCGAACTGAAATAGTTCAACGAAGTTCTGTACTACCAGAGGTAAGGGGCGGTAGAAAACGTAGGCACTAGTTGCTATAGTTTGAGCTACTATTTCAGTTACTGGGGTGCGGGTTCCCCGAACGGGATCGAATAGGAGATATTTGCCCCCCTCCTGGTTAGGTAATAAAGCTACAGGGGAATTATCCTCGACTGTATAGGCAAGAAGGGGACCATGTTCTTTTTGCCACCAATTTCCCACTAACTGGACGCGACGAATCCGACATTGAGAAGCACGGGCGATCGCTTCTAGGGGTTCTTGGAGTAAGCTGGGTTCCTCTGAAGGGGCGGGGGGTTGAATTTGAATCTTTTGTACTCTACCGACTGCTCCAGCTGCAATTAGCAATGGTGTTCCTAGCTGCTCAAAAGTTATTTGTTGGGGTCTTAAAACTGAGGCTAGCTTACCTAAAGCCGAAGAGTTTAATTGCTGATTCAGTTTTTCTCTGGCTTGAAAACGACGAAATTCTGCTTGCTTTCTCTCTTGGGTGTAGAAATCTAAAGCGTAGCAGAAGTAGCTGTGGAAAATCCCTAAACTAGTTGATAATTGTTCCCGGTTGTCATATTCAAATGTGGGGATCACATTAATTTCCGTAGGACTGGTTGCTGTTAACCACATGCCTTTAACCAGAGGAAACCAAGGAGAGTGCTGATCTAAGAGTAAATCGGCAAATCCCCTCCAAGAAGTTTCGCCTTGAGTTACTTTAACCCAGATAATTTGTTTAGGAGGAGGTTGAATTAATTGATTAGCTTCCAGGGAATAGGGAGTTGGTAGGAAACAAGGAGAAAGTGTAGTACTTTCTGGAATTAGGGTTTTCACAGAAGACTCAAAAGTAATGGTTTCTCCTAAATGTCGCAACCAGCCCTCCAAAAGTGCGATCGCTTGATGCTCTCCTCTAGCAATTTGTTCCCCAATATCTTCTAAAGAAAGTTGCTGAAGCTCTACATCTTCTATGGCAACTGCTAAAATACCCAATTGTTGAGTTACTGCTACCCCACATAAAATCTCACCAGGATTAACACTGAATAAATAGCGACGCTCACCTATTGGCTGTTGATTACTAACTTGAGTCGCAAATAGTGATACTTGTCCTGAGATCACCAGCCACACTACTTCCGGATTAAGCAGCACAAAAGGTTGATTACTTTTAAGTCTGTCAACTTTGGCAGTGAGCTTTTGTTGAGGAATCATATCAATAGACTTCTTGGAGAAGTCAGGTTAAAGGGAAAAGGGGATTTATTCACATCTTGCACCACAAGATTATTGATCAAATTAGAGTCTGTAACCCTTGATTTAGCGTAGGGTGGGCATTGCCCACCTTACTGTAACTAGATTGAAGTTTCAAAACAGTCCCTAGGGGGGCAAAAACTACCAAAGAGAAAAATCTAATTATTGCTAATCAAACGCATATAAGTACCTTCCTGTTTTCTTAATTCATCGTGAGTTCCTCTTTGTACAACTTTGCCTTGTTCTAAAACAATAATTTCATCGCAATCGCGGATAGTACTGAGACGATGGGCAACTACGATACAAGAACAACCGCGCCTTCTCAGATTGCGATCGACAATCTGTTCGGTTTCCGGATCTAAAGCACTGGTAGCTTCATCTAAAACTAATATGCTAGGATTTCTTACTAAAGCGCGGGCAATTTCCAGACGTTGGCGCTGTCCACCACTCAGATTCATTCCTCCTTCACTGAGTTGAGCGTCGTATCCCCCTGGTAGAAACAGAATTGCCTCGTGAATAGCTGCATCCTGACAAGCTTTAACTAAATCTGCTTCTGGAATAGTAGAGTCCCAGAGAGTGAGGTTATCTCGAATTGTGCCAGCAAAGAGAAAGATATCTTGTTCCACCATAGCTAAAGAGTTGCTAAGGACTGAACGGGGTATTTGGGTGCGAGAAATCCCGTCAAAAAGTATGTTCCCAGACCAAAATGGGTAAAGTCCACAAATGAGTTTAGCAATGGTAGATTTCCCTGCACCAGTACTACCAACCAAGGCAATTCTTTGTCCTGGTTTAACAGTTAAATTTAAGTTTTCAATTAGGGGTGCTTCTAAGTTGCTGTAGCCAAAAGTTAGCTGGCTTAGTTCGATAAAGCCTTGGAGTCGAGATGAGTTTGGGGAGATGGGGAGATTGGGAGATGGGGAGATGGGGAGATTGGGAGATGGGGAGATGGGGAGATGGGGAGATGGGGAGATTGGGAGATGGGGAGATGGGGAGATGGGGAGTAAAAGAATTAAACCGTCAACTGTCAACTAACAACTAACAACTAACAACTAACAACCGTCAACCACCAACCATCATAATTGGTCGCTATACAATGGAACTTGCTGTATGCTGTGGGCAAAATTGAATGATGACGGTGACAGAAAAACTTGAGAAGCTCAAAGCCTTGTTTGCACAAATGGAACAGGCTTTAATTGCTTATTCTGGTGGTGTTGATAGTACTTTGGTAGCCAAGATAGCCTATGATGTGCTGGGCGATCGCGCTTTAGCTGTAACTGCTGTTTCTCCATCCCTGTTACCAGAAGAATTGGAAGATGCCAAAATTCAAGCAGCAACCATTGGGATTCGCCATCAAATAGTAGAAACCCAAGAAATGGAAAATCCCAATTACACCTCTAACCCCGTCAACCGCTGCTATTTTTGTAAAAGCGAACTCCATGACACCCTTAAACCCCTGGGGAGCAGTTTGGGTTATCCCTATGTCATTGATGGAGTAAATGCCGATGATTTACATGATTATCGTCCAGGAATTCAAGCAGCAAAAGAACGAGGTGCGCGATCGCCATTAGCAGAGGTGGGTGTTACTAAAGCTGAAGTTCGTCAGCTATCCCAGCAACTGGGTTTATCCTGGTGGGATAAACCCGCACAGCCCTGTCTTAGTTCTCGTTTTCCCTATGGAGAAGAAATTACTGTGAGTAAATTACAACGTGTGGGGAGAGCAGAAATTTATTTGCGTAAATTAGGTTGGCAAAATTTACGGGTGCGTTCTGAAGGAGATACAGCACGTATAGAATTACCACCGGAAAAAATCAAAGACTTTGTTTTCAATACCAATTTACCAACAATAGTTGCAGCATTCCAAGATTTCGGATTTATCTACGTAACTTTGGATTTAGAAGGTTATCGCAGTGGCAAGTTAAACCAGGTTTTGAATCATGAAACATTAACTATTCCCAATAGGGGATAGGGGATAGGGGATAGGATGTAGGGGCTAATTCTTCTCTACAGCCCCCACAGCCCCCACACCCCACACCCGTCCACTGCGGCTCACGGGTAAGTGCCTACGAGATTAATTTTTTTGGTTGAAACTGGCTTGTGTCCCTTGTTTTATCCCCAAGATTAATAAATTTTTCCTAGAGACTTGAAGAATAACTGGAAAAATCCCATCTGTCGCCTACAATAGAGATAGCGGAGACGCATGTTTCCGTTCACTCCTCACACCACACTCCGCCCGGACTATTGTTCGGGCGGTTCCTTATGTTCTTTTATCTCAATGGCAGAGCTTCTTTGCAAAACTAAATCCTTTACATTCCAAGCAAAGGTTTTTGCTATGGTAGAATTTTCACCAAACTTAGAAATATAACAGGCAAAGGTTTGTAGGCATGTCAGCAGCCGAACAAGTTAATGACTCTAGCTTTCAAAAGGAAGTATTAGACAGCGAACTTCCTGTTTTAGTTGACTTCTGGGCCCCCTGGTGCGGTCCCTGCCGCATGGTAGGTCCAGTGGTAGATGAAATTGCTTCTCAGTATGAAAAGCAAATTAAGGTAGTAAAAGTCAATACTGATGAAAATCCCAATGTCGCTAGTAAGTATGGTATTCGTAGTATTCCTACGTTAATGATTTTTAAAGGTGGTCAAAAGGTTGATATGGTAGTCGGAGCCGTTCCCAAAACCACATTAGCTAACACCATTGAAAAGTATCTTGGATAATCAACAAATCGATCAACCAACTCCAGTCTCGTAATATTTTTATTACTCCGGCACTAATTCAATAATTGTCTGTGGAATTAAGAGGTGAACTAATTCGTCTCTAATTTAATTTGTTCTAGTGTATATTTACTCTTCTGTCATGAAGTCGAGTAACACTGGCTTTGGTTAATCTATGATCAATTTGATTGAGGTAAATGGAACTCTGAAGAAACATGACAAAAAGCTTAAACGGTCAAAGGAGAAGGATGGAAAATTTTTGTGTTTCTTCCATTCATATTTTTTGACCGTAGGCAAAAGTTCCAACAACACACTGAGAACGCCAACTTTTCTGGGAAAGTTATTTAGTGAGCGAAAAAATCCTCAACTATAATCTTTGATCAGTGTTGAGGTGGGATTAAATCTCAGTAAGTTGCCAAATAAAAATCTGGAAAGGGACTTCAACTACCTACACTGACTGCTTATGGTCAGTGTAGGTTTGCTTTGAATTAGCTGGTAACTTGAAGATGAAGATTACACCTCTGGTTTGGCAATCAGAGGTTATTTTTATACTCCCAACGGCTAAAAACTTAACTTTTCGTAGGTTTGGTTGTAGCTTGCTTCCATGAAGTGGTACGGAACCAAACCCAACAGCAAGTAGGTTTGTGTTGGGTTACCTTGCTCTTCGAGAAAGCTTCGCTTACTCCAAGCCCCTAAGTCGCTTTTGCGACACGCTGCGCGGTAAGCGGAGCTATGCCGCAGGCTTTACGGGTCTACGTACCTCAACCCAACCTACAATCATTAATCTGTTTAGAGTATATCTCAGTAGCGATCGCCAAGTTGGGAATAAACATTTTCTGCATTTTATAGCATTTTCCCCTTTCCCCTGTTACCTTTGGGCAACCAACATCTGATAACTGATAATTGATAATTGAAATGACCTCATCAGATTCTTTAGATACATTGGAGTCTTTGCAAGCGGATATTAGCAAACTGATCGATTGTTTACCAAATTTAAAGCATCAACAATTCATTCAACAGGCACTAGCCACTATAGTACGTCTGGCTGGCAATAATATTGATCGCCTAGACTGGAAGATATTATCTGCTTCCCTGGCAGATATGGAGCGTGGGTTTGAATTATTTTATACTTATCGCCATGTGCGTAAAGTAACTATTTTTGGCTCGGCACGACTATCTCCAGAAACCCCTGAGTATCAAATGGCAGTTGATTTTGCCCGTTTTGTCTCCCAACTGGGATTCATGGTGATGACTGGTGGTGGTGGCGGGATTATGCAGGCAGGTAATGAAGGTGCGGGGCGAGAAAAATCCTTTGGTTTGAATATTCAACTACCTTTTGAGCAAGAAGCAAACCCAATTGTAGAAGGCGATCCCAAGCTGATTCACTTCAAATATTTCTTTACTCGCAAGTTGTTTCTCCTCAAAGAGAGTGATGCTGTTGCCTTGTTCCCTGGTGGTTTTGGCACCCAAGATGAAGCCTTTGAATGTATGACTCTCAGTCAAACTGGTAAATTTGGTCCAGTGCCAGTGGTATTAATTGATAGCCCTGGTGGGGACTACTGGCGTTCCTGGAGCGAATATATTAACCAAAAATTGGTCAAAACAGGTTTAGTTAGCCCAGAAGACCCCAGTTTGTATACAATTACAGATAACCTGGAAGTTGCTTGTAAAGCCATTACCGGATTTTTTCAAGTGTATCACTCCAGCCGCTATGTGGGCGATCGCTTAGTAATTCGTCTGAAGACAGAATTATCAGCTGCTGAAGTTGCACAACTAAATGATAATTTCAGCGATATCTTGGTACAAGGACAGATTGAAAGTAGCAAGGCATTACCCCAAGAGGGACAAGATGAAACCTTTGAACTACCCCGCCTACTCTTATACTTCAATCAACGGGATTTAGGTCGTCTGTACCAGTTAATTGCAGCTATTAACCAGATGGGTACTCCCTCAGCGACAACTAAGGCTCATCCAGAACTGAAGTAAGGTGCTGTACTAACAAATAGGAGTTGCTAGTAGGGATAGCCTGGAAGGGGGAAAGGGTAAAGGGTAAGGGAGAAAGGGATTGGATATCTTATGTTTGTTCCATTCATAGCGAGTGTGAACGATCCCCGACTTCGTCAAGAAGAGACGTACCAGACGCGGAGAGGGGGAGACGCACTCCTCCACCGATGTGGTGGGGGCTTGAGGTGCCCACCAATCGGCAGCCATCAAATCGCAGATTTTGATGGGGGAGGAGGACCCTTGGGGCTTATCGCCCCGGACACGGGGCACCGTACACAGAGCGCTCCGCGTCCGGTGTGTCCCCGCTTAAGCGCGTCATCCGGTTGAAGGATGCTGCTGGCGAATAGTGGCTATGAACCCTGATTATGCTAAAAGCTGGGGATTACTGTCATAATTTGGGCTGGGTTTTTTCTGCCCCCACTCCCCCACTCCCCCACCTCACAGGGGTAGGCTTTTTACAATTGTGTGTTGGTAAGACTTGGAGGACAAGGAGGGAAAGTAGACAAGGGAGGAAAACAGAACCAACTATTGTACGGTTGCCCAAAATAGAAACTACCTCAAAAGCCTATTTTCCCGTTGAACAATCTTCCTTGTCTGCCTGTCTTCTAGTCTCCCTTGTCTAGCCTCAGCCGAAATGTTAAAAACCTACCCTTGTGAGCGCTCCCCCACTCCCCCACTCCCAAGAGGGTGATACCCCTGATTCGCCATTGGTATTCTTGAAGAAGTCGGGGATCTGTGACCCCTCACAACGTTCAGCTAATAGGATTTAAAGTCCAGATTGCAGTTGTTTATGAGCGGAATATAAATAATAGTCCTCAAAATCATGCTGCGCGATTCAGCTATTTCTTTTCCAGCATCAAGTACAGCACTTTACTCATGACCAAACTCCACTGGCTAGAAATTAGTGAATATGTATCTTTATATGCAGCCGCACTAGGGACTTTAGCAGCCGCCGCAACTCAACAGGTTGTTTATGCAGCTGCACCCCTAACTGTGGCTATTGGGTTAAATATAGTTAACCGAGAACGCTGGAAACAGGTACAACAACGACAACAGCAAGCAGCTATTTATCAATTCGATATGTTGATTGACCCCTTAAGACAGCGTTTAGATAATTTTGATAATTTAACCCAAGATTTGAGTCAAAAAACACTACAACAATTAGAACAATTACAACAACAGCAACAATTATCTAGCGGACCAACTGTTGAACCTGCTGGAATTAATATTAATGCCCTCAAACAACAAATTTCTAACAATACAGAGGGACAAATCACAGCAATTAGACAGCAACTTGCCCAATTAAATGCTGATACTCAAAAGAAGTTTGATGCTCTGGGACAACAGTTAAGTAGCAGTACTCAAAAACCAGGGGGACAAACTTCCAATTTAGAAGCCTTCAATCAACAAGTAGCACAACTTGATGCCCGCATACAACAGTTGAGTACTAGCACCCAGCAACAAATTCAAGCAATGCAGCAAGGGCAAAGAAATATCAATCTAGAAGCCTTCAATCAACGAGTAGGACAACTTGATGCCCGTATACAACAATGGAGTACTAGTACTCAGCAACAGATTCAAGCACTACAGCAAGGACAACAAGGTTTGAATCTCCCAGCTGTTAATGAACACTTGGCACAACTTGATGCCCGTATACAACAATTGAGTACTAGTACCCAGCAACAAATTCAAGCACTACAACAGGGAACCAGAGAAACTAATATTCAGGAGGGTAACGAACCAATTACCCAAATTGATACCCGCATACAGGAGCAAATAGAACCCCTGAGTCAGAGACTATTGCAACTGAATACTTATACCCAACAATTAGGTACAAGTACTCAAAGACAACTAAATGAATTTAAAGCTGCAATCGCTCAATTCCAAAATCAGATGCAGGGCATTACTCCATCTGTACCACCACTAGAACCAAGTACTCAACAAAAGGTAACTCCACCACCTGCAAAACCTCAGTCCCAGCCACCAGAACCACTATCTGTTATCCCCCAACCACAAGCAGCAACAACAGTCCCAGGAAAACCAAACTCCACTCCACCACCTCCACCACCTCCACCACCTCTTATCCCTAGCACTGCTAAACCACCAGTTACACAAAACACTGAATCTCTACAAATATTACGAGGACATGCTGAACGGGTAATGTCCGTTGCTTTTAGTCCAAATGGAGAAACCCTAGCCAGTGGAAGCGATGACCGAACTATCAAAATTTGGCAACTAGCTAGGCTGAAGCAACAACCAATGACAATTAAAGCACCTGGAAAGGTAAAAGCTGTGATTTTTAGTCCCGATGGCAAAACCTTGGCTAGCGGTGGTGATGATCAAAATGTGAAATTGTGGGATACAGTTACAGGCACGGAAATTTATACATTTACAGGTCATAGAGGTACAATTTATTCCCTTGCCTTTAGTCCCGATGGCAAAACCTTGGCTAGTGGTAGTCAAGATGAAACCATTAAACTGTGGTCTTTAGATACTTACAAAGAAACAAATACTCTCAAAGGGCATATGGATGAAGTTTTATGTGTGACTTTTAGCCCAGATGGTGAAATGATAGCTAGTGGTAGTGGTAATAGCGATCGCACTATTAAAGTTTGGTATTTGAATCAAAGTAAATTTCTCACCCTCAAAGGACATAGTAATTCTTCAGCAGGTATTGATACCGTTACTTTTAGTCCCAATGGCAAAATTTTAGCTAGTGGTAGTCAAGATAAAACCATCAAATTATGGCAGACGCAAAGAGGTAAGGAAATTTCTACCCTCAAGGGTCATACTGATGATGTTTTTGCTGTTACTTTTAGTCCCAATGGCAAAATTTTAGCTAGTGGTAGTTATGACAAGACTATCAAGTTCTGGGAAGTAGATACAGGTAGAGAAATCAATACCTTTACCGAAAATAACGGTGTAGTTTATTGTTTAGCATTTAGTCCAGATGGCAAGATTCTAGCTAGCGGCAATGGGGATAAAACAATTGTCCTTTTACCTTTTAATATTTCCCAGGCTTAGAAGCTTATCAGTGTAGGAGTATGTCACTTTAATCATTACTTTACAAACATAATCTCAGATTTGGGTTACGATCGCCATAGGGCATAAATGCTGCCATCTTCACCAAAAAATAGACTGGATACAAGCCCCCGAATTCATCGATGGGGTAAAAATTCTAAATTCTAAATTCTAAATTCTAAATTCTAAATTCTAAATTTCCCTTGACCATCAATTCCATGTATCTACCAAAAAAACTCTCGCCATACCCAGTTTTCCAACTCAAGTTACCATTTGTGGGCGAGAGTAAGGGTAATTACCAAACCCAGCAACCTTTACTACCAGGATGCCCCAGAATACCTCCATCTCTGCAATTACGCCCATATCAGCGTCAAGCAATCAATAGCTGGTTTGCTAATAATGGTAGGGGAACTTTAAAAATGGCAACGGGTAGCGGTAAAACAATCACCGCTCTGGCAATTATCTGTGAGTTATACAAGCAAATTCAATTACAAGTATTACTAGTAGTTTGCCCTTATCGCCATCTGGTTACTCAATGGTCACGAGAATGTGAAAAGTTTAATTTAAAGCCAGTTTTGGCATTTGAGAATGTCCGCAGTTGGCAAAGTCAATTATCTACACAGCTTTACAATATACGTTCTGGTTGCCAAGAATTCCTCACGGTTATTACTACTAATTCTACTTTTATCACTGAAGGTTTCCAATCTCAGATTAAGTACTTACCAGAAAAAACTGTAATTATTGGAGATGAAGCCCATAATTTAGGTTCGCCAAAGCTAGAAGAAAGTTTACCCCGTTGTCTGGGTCTAAGACTGGGTTTGTCGGCGACACCAGAAAGATATTTTGATGCAGGTGGTACTCAATCTTTATTAAACTATTTTGGAGCAGTTTTACAACCAGAGTTTACTTTAAAGGATGCCATCGAACAAGGTGCTTTAGTTCATTATCTTTACTATCCAATTCTAGTAGAATTAACCGAAGCAGAAAGTCATGCCTATGCCAAGTTAACCCAAAAAATCGGCCGGGCATTACTATATCGAGAAAAAGACAACGTCGCACCACCAGACTGGGAAGAAAATGAAGATTTAAAGCCCTTATTAATGCAAAGAGCACGGTTAATTGGTGCCGCAGAAAATAAATTAAAGGCATTAAAAGAATTAATGCTCCCTCGTCAAGAAACTACCCACACACTTTTTTATTGCAGTGAGGGTTCCCCCGAACTAGGACAGCATTCTAATTTACATCAACTCAAAGCTGTTGCCAAAATTTTAGGAGTAGAGTTAGGTTACAGAATTGCAACTTATACTGCCCAAACTCCTTTAAAAACAAGGGAAGTTTTACGCCGCCAATTTGAAAGTGGAGAATTACAGGGTTTAGTTGCTATTCGCTGTTTAGATGAAGGAGTCGATATTCCCGCAATTCAAACTGCTGTCATTTTAGCTAGTTCTGGCAACCCTCGTCAGTTTATTCAACGTCGAGGTCGAGTTCTGCGCCCCCATCCAGGAAAAGAAAGAGCTAAAATTTTCGACATGATTGTTTTACCACCAGATTTAGATCGAAATACTTTAGAAGTGGAACGTAATCTGCTTAAAAAAGAGTTGCGAAGATTTGTGGAGTTCGCCGATTTGGCTGATAATTCCGGTGCAGCTAGAATCAAGTTGCTAGATTTACAAGCACGTTATGGCTTAATGGATCTTTGATTACCAACTCAAAATACAAATCTATCTCAAATCTATATGTAATAAGGTATTTGTGCATCGATTTTTTTTAAGTTTTATTACCAATTACATATTTTTCGCCTGCGAGTGCTATTATTAGATAATGGGAATATGAGCAAAATTTTAAAAATTGCCAATATTCCCATTATGAAGAAAAACATTTATATACTCATAATAACATCACCGAGCACCAAAAACAAAAATTTTTTGTTAATTTATATTAAGTGAAATTAAATAAATAATTGAGATATAAATATTGTTGTGAGGTTTGGGAATAAAGACAACAGGATAAATATTGAGATAAAAGAGACTGGGGAGAAGCAAAAGCGACAGAGTTTATACGGATGCGATCGCAGTTATATTCATGGTTAAAATAGAACTATAAGAAAGTTTTTTGAAAAATGAAATAAGATGAATATAGACGAGGTGCATGAGCCAATTATCACAGCATTGCCAGAGGTGAGAGAAATTATTGAGCGGGTGTGGAAGTTAGAAAAAAATCGGCTAGAGAAAAGAGTGAATAG
Organism: Calothrix sp. MO_167.B12; assembly: GCA_030066045.1. Taxonomy (GTDB): domain Bacteria; phylum Cyanobacteriota; class Cyanobacteriia; order Cyanobacteriales; family Nostocaceae; genus Calothrix_A. The sequence continues at coordinate 4,785 of JASJCJ010000134.1, read as the reverse complement.
CCATATTAATGATGATATTGTGAGGATTATCAAAGAAGTTGTGCGATGAAGCTGAATGCAATTAAGCTGTGTAATTTCCGGTCATTTTATGGCAAAACTCCAGAGATAATTTTAGCTGGTGGAGAAGGTGAAAATACTACTATTATTTATGGAAATAATGGTACAGGTAAGACTAGCCTGTTAAATGCATTCACTTGGGTACTGTATGAGAAATTTAGTGCTGCATTTGCCTCAGCAGAGCAATTAGTCAATAAACGTGCTGTAGCAGAAGCTAAAGTTGGTCAGGTTATAGAATGTTGGGTAGAAGTTGCTTGGGAGCATGATGGTATTCGTTATCGAGTGAAGCGTGAATGCCGTGCATACAAAAATGAAACTGATATTGATGTAACTAAAACCCAACTATATTTGCAATTTGCCAATGATGATGGTGTTTGGAAATTTCCGACTCAACAACCGGAAGATATAATTAATCAAATTTTACCAGCAAGTTTACATCAGTATTTTTTCTTTGATGGGGAAAGAATAGAGGAGATAGTTCGTTCTGACAAGAAAGCAGAAATTGCGGAAGCAATGAAGATATTTTTGGGTGTAGAGGTAATTAACCGTTCTATTAATCACCTGAAAGAAGCCAAAAAAACATTGGAGAATGAATTCAAAGCTATTGGTGATTCGGAAATCAAAAAGCTGCTGAGAGAGCAGGCTAAAATTGAGAAAGAGATTGATTATATCAATCGGCAACAAGAGGAAATTAATCAAGAATTAGAATATCAATACACATTTAAGCAAGAAACCAGTAGTCGTTTGCGGGAACTTGATGAATCGAAAAATTTGCAAGAAAGAAAGCAAGATTTAGAGCAGCAAAAAATATCTCATCAAGAAGAATTACAAAAAACGAAGAAAGGACTAAAGAAGATTATTTCTACCAGGGCATATACGGTATTTTTATCAGAAACTATAGTACAATACCAAAAAATAATTAATGATTTAAAGAGCAGAGGTGAATTAAATTCTGGTGTTTCTAAGGAATTTATTCACGATTTACTCCAATCCCGACGTTGTATTTGTGGTACTCAATTGCATTTAGGTAGCCATTTCCATGATAATGTCAGTAAATTCTTGGATAAAGCAGGTTCTTCCGCAGTAGAAGAAACAGCAATCCGTATAGGCGCGCGGGTAGATGGGATGGACAAGCAAGTAGAGGATTTTTGGGAAGAAGTTGATAGGGAGCAGGTAAAAATTAATCATTTACGACAAACTATCTCTCAAATTGAGTCAGAATTAGATGTAATTCAAGAGAGATTACGTACAGATACCAATGAAGAGATTAGTAGTTTACAAAAGCGTTTAGACAACATTGAAACTAAGATACTTGAGTTGACTTTAGATAAAGGTAGAAATGAACAGCAAATAGATAATTTACAATCGGAAATAGCAGATTTAAATCAACAAATTGCTAAACAAAAAATTAATGAATCAAGGCAAGCACTCGCACAACGGCGGATTACAGCTACCCAAGATGCCATTGAAAGGTTTACTGAGGTGAAGTTCAGGCAAGAAAAACAATTTCGCCTACAATTAGAAAAGAGAGTACAAGAAATTTTTAGCGAAATTGCATTTGTTCCTTATATTCCTAAAATTAGTGAAAAATATGAACTCAATTTAGTTGAAGAGAGCACTGGAATAGAAGCTAAAGTTGCAGCATCCACAGGTGAAAATCAAATTCTGAGTTTATCTTTTATTGCTAGCATTATTGATAGAGTCAGGGATTGGAATGCACGCAATAATATGTTGATGGTTCCTGAAAGTAGTACTTTCCCGATTGTCATGGATTCACCTTTTGGTAGTTTAGATGCACAATACCGTAGACAGATTGCGAAGATAATTCCCCAGTTAGCAAATCAGTTAGTGGTATTAGTGACAAAAACACAATGGAGGGGAGAAGTAGAAGAAGAGATAGCAACTAAAATCGGCAAAGAATATTTATTGATTTATTACTCTTCTAAACCTGATTGCGAACAGGACTATATTTATTTGGGAGGAGAAAGTTATCCTTTAGTAAAACAAAGTCCAAACGAGTTTGATTATACAGAGATTTGTGAAGTGAATAGATATTCATAGCAATAATTTTCATCGAGGTATGGATTTAGCTGATTTTCAGAGACATTGCAGTGCAACCTCTCTACGAAATCTATTTGGCGCAACTTTACATAGAATTGGCATAAATAAGAATACTTAAAATATCGCAAAAATCTGGGTGAAGAAACATGATTTTTAAGGATGTGATGGAGCTACGCTAACCCTAAATTTTCAATGCATCATTTATTCTTGTGCTGAAAACTCAGTGCAAAGGTTAATTTAATACTTCGTCTTAACCTCACTTTTAAACATAATTATGAATAGCTACAGGTAATGGTAGTAAGTTGTGCTTGGAAAATTGCTCTGTAATTTATCAAGCATTACAGCGTTTTAAACAGGAAAAAGCAGATTTTTCTGGTTATTTGATTGGTGCAGTTGCTCAACAGTCTGGTTGTAGTGCAACAGCAACATTTGATAGAAAGTTGAGAGGTGAGAAAGGGTTTGATTTGTTGAAGCGATAAAAAAGCGATCGCTTGACAGTAAAATACAGACATAAAAGCGTAGACGTGCAATGGTTTGTGGTTAGACATCGCACTATGGGAAATCACAACAACCTATAACTCAATTTTCATCAGCCATTAACCAGTTTTCTAATTAAAAATAAACATTGGAATCCAACCCACAGATATGAATGCCTGAGAAAAAAAACCATATTTTTCGTCAACAAGCCTTAAATCGCCTATCTTCCCCAGAACGGCTAGATAAGCTCATGCAAGTGGTTAGTCCCACTGATTGGCTACCATTGTCTGCATTAGCCTGCTTCGGCATTTTAGGTGTACTCTGGAGCATATTTGCCAATATTCCTATCACAGTCACGGGTAAAGGTGTACTCATCAATCCCCGACGAGTGGTACAGTTACAATCCCCCATATCTGGACAGTTACAAACGTTAAATATTCGCAATGGTCAATGTGTCAAAAAAGACGATATCCTGGGGATTATTGATCCCTCGGATAAAAAACAGCAGTTGCAACAACAACGGGATAAACTGGCTCAATTAAAACAACAACTAGCCAAAACAACTGCCCTGCGACAACAACGCACCGAACTAGAAACCGCAGCCATTACCGCAGAACGCATCAGCTTCAAACAACGGTTACAAGATACCCAAAAATTAACTCCCCGCATCAAGGATGAAGGGTTAAACAGCATCTTCCAACAGCGTCGGAATCTGCAACAAAGGCTCCAAGATGCCCAAGAATTAACCCCCATACTGCAACAGCGAGTTGCCAAACAACGGAAATTACAAACACAAGGGGCAATCTCCTCGGAACGGGTATTACAAGCAGAACAAGAATATCGCCAAACCCGTCAGAATCTCTCTGAGATTCAGGCACAATTGCAACAGTTGCGGGTACAAGAAACAGAACTACAACAGAAATACCAAGAAAATCTGAATAATATTACTCAAATTCAAGCCGAATTAGAAAAATTGGATACCCGTAGTAAACAGCTAGAACAGGACAACCTCGAAGTTGCCAATACAGAGAAAAATCAAATTCAGGAAATACAGCAAGGAATTGCTCGCTTACAAAAGGAAGTCGCAGACAACAGCATCATTAAAAGCCCCCACAGTGGATGTATTGTAGAAATTACCGCTACTAAGGGACAATATTTAAACCCTGGAACCCGCTTGGGAACGCTGCAAACCCCAGGAACAGCCACAGAAATGATGAGCGTGACCTATTTTGCTGTTGAAGATGGGAAAAAAATTCGCCCAGGCATGGAGATTTTAATTACTCCAGATACGATAAAACGGACAAGATTTGGGGGAATTGTCGGTAAAATTACGGAAGTTACGCCCTTCCCCATCACCTCGGAAGGTGCTAATTCTGTGGTGGGGAACCCGGAGGTGGTGCAAAAAATTATGGGTGAAGGAGGGGGTAAAATAGAAGCAACTGCTCAAATGCAACTAGACTCCGAAACCGCCAGTGGTTACAAGTGGTCATCTTCATCTGGACCACAGTTAGAAATCTCACCAGGGACAACAACAACGGTAAGGGTGACAGTGGAACAGAGAAAGCCCATCACCTTTGTTTTGCCTATTTTAAGGGAACTGGTCACAAGTTGAGTTTAAAGGCTTTTGACCTTTTGGGAAAGTCTGTGGTCAAATCACTCAGTTGACAGATTGGGAGACTGTGCTGGGAGACTTTCTCTGCTAGCCTATATGAATAATGTGTGGTCCAACACCAGCATTGACTTTGTTTAATTCTTCTACTGAGAGTTTGGAGAGTTGGGGAGTAGTGACTGAAAGTTGTTCACTTCCACCATTGGTTGTCTTTTGTTTGGGTTGCAAATTTTGATTTTTCATATTTAGACAGTTTGTGATTAAATCACTCAGTTGACAGATTGGGAGACTTTGCTGGGAGACTTTCTTTGCTAGCCTATATGAATAATTCGTGGTCCAAAACCAGCGTTTACTTTGTTCAATTCTTCCAATGAGATTTTGGAGAGTGAGGGGGGAGTGACTGTTGGTTGTTCATCTTTCTTAGCAGCCTTTGGCTTGGAAGCAATTCTTAGATTCATGGTTCTAATCCTCTAGAAATTCTCTAAATACAGAGCTAATCAAATTTAGCTGGAAGATAAAAATGAGTTGTGAGTTTTTAATTTTGACTTTTGACGCTTCGCTCAGTGGTTTACTTTCCATCA
>JASJCJ010000133.1 GCA_030066045.1 Calothrix sp. MO_167.B12 | reverse complement strand
ATCGGCTGTCAGTTAGACAGTTTCAGCTTGTGGATGGGAAGTAGCCGACTACCCCAGTCGAAGCAAGAAGTAAACACCAAAATGACATATGTCTAGATTTGTCTAGTTATAGGTAGTTTTGGGTAAGTTTTATGTAACGGTTAAGGGAGATCAAGCGAACTCCAAGCAGTTCTTCCCAGAATGTTTTGCACGATACATTGCTGCATCCGCTTGTTGGATGAGAATATCTGCATTAATACTATTAACTGGGTATATACTAATACCGATACTTCCGGAGATAGTAGCTGTATTTTTATCTAAAATAATAGGCTTGGTAATCACTGAAAGTATCTTTTCAGCCACTTGAGTCACTATTTCTACATCAGGAATTGATCTTAAGATAATAGTAAATTCGTCACCACCTAAACGGGAAACAGTATCACTAGTACGTAAAGTATTCTTGAGACGTTGAGCAACAGTTACCAGCAAGCGATCGCCCATTTCGTGACCAAAGGTATCATTGACTTGTTTAAAGCCATCTAAATCAATAAACAAGACTGCCAACAGGGATTTGTTTTGGGCTGACCATTCCAGAGATTCTTGGAGTTGTTCTAAGAAATATTTGCGATTGGGGAGTCCAGTCAAAGGGTCGTGGTAAGCCAGGTAGCGTAGGCGATCTTCTTGAGCTTTTAATTCATAGTTAGAACGAAATAATTCATCTGCCTTGCGCTTTAAGTTTTCTTCCCTGAGTTTACGCTCAGTAATATCTCTGATAATCCCTATGAGAAATAAATTACCTGCTGCGTCTTTATGGAGCGATCGCTTGGTGGCAATTAAATAGGTTTGACCAGTGGCATTTGTAAATTCTTCTTCATCTTCCTGGGGACATTGATTTTGAAATACCAATTTATCTCGAGCGCGAAATATATCAGCTTCCTGTTTTGGGAAAAAATCATAGTCGGATCTTTCCAGTAAGTCAATTTTGGGATAACCAATCAATTGGCAATAAGCATCATTGACAACAATCCACTGATGGTTTTCATTTTTGACAAAAATTGGATCGGGAATAGTATTAATCAATTCATCTAAAAACTCTTTGGAGCGTTGTAATCCTAACTGTATCTGGTTGATTTGATAGGTTATGGCAACAGCAGAGCCACAAAATGTGAGAAAAGCAGGTACAAGAGGCAACCACCAACCAAGAATAAATGCTATGTAGGCACTACTTGTTAACAAGCAACTAGAAAATATAATTCTGAACGTACTAGTACTGAGATTTTGGATTTGCCAAATTGTAATTGCCCCCAAATAAGCCCAGCCAAAAATCCATAACCATTCCATTGGTTCAGGCCAAACCTTGAGTAAAGGTCTTTCTTTACGGGCAGCAGAAATTAATTCACTAATAAAATAAGCTTGTAGCTCCACTCCAGTCATACCCTTAACTTTACCCATCACCATGTTGGAGTTTGGAGTCAGAACAAAATCTTGAATACTTGTAGCCGTAGAGCCAATTAAAACAATCCGATCTTGAAAAAATTGACCCGGAACTTTATTTGCTAATACATCCCGCAATGATACTTTGCGAAAGCCACAAGTACCTGGGTCAGATTTTCTACAGCCATACTTGGGGAAGTTAGATAAAATTTGGTACCCTCTGTTGTCTTCCTTGACATAACCACCATCATTGGGCTGAAAACGGCGAAACACAGTCTTACCAAGTTGTAAAGACCTATGGTTATTAGCTGCTGGATGAGGTTTAATCCCTTCTTTTGCTAGATATAACTTTGCTAGCTTGAAGGCAAAACTTTCATGTCTCTGCTTGTTAATATGCCAATATAAAGAGTTGCGACGAACTTTACCATCAATATCATAAAGGAGATTATTAAAACCAACTTGATGGCGTTGACTGAGTATTGGTGGCGGCAGAACCCTAGCATTGCTTTGGATAGCCAATAGTTCAACACCAATTAAATTGGGTGTGGATTGATAAACTTGTTGTAATTGTTGATGACCAGGTTTGACAGGCAAATCTCGATAAAGATGTAAACCCATAGCCCGTGGTTTGTGAAGTTTGATTTTTTTGATTAATTTTGCCAGCACCTTGTCCTGAATTGGCCAAGAACCAATTTGTCGTAAAGAAGGTTCATCAATAACTACAAGTGTAATTCTATCTTTGGGGACTTCTGCTGGACGCAAGCTAAAAAATTGATCCAACACAGCCAATTCTATATATTGCAGCAATCCAAAGTAACGCAATATAAAAATAAATATTGCCACACTAGAGGCTGTAATTAATTCTCTTTTTCTGCCCGCAAATGATTGTTTCAATTGCAACCACGATCTAAATATATTTTTGCTTAGCTGCTCACTCATTCCCATTACCTGCTTTATTGCAGTATTTTCACGGGTCTTCACTGTTAAGAAGTTTTATATTATACGTTTTTAATGGATGATCGCTAATTATAAATTATTACTATAGCAAGCCAGAATAATTTGTGAGAGAGAAATGGGCTGACATATTTATCAATAAATGCTTCTTGTCAATGTAGTTTTTGACGATACAAGTATCTCAAACCATTACAATTACAATGTTATAAATGACAACTCTTTTCCAGCCATATTTGTTCTGGCAATATACTTAGAGGATTATTTATCAACTTCCCTAGCCCTTGAGCGGGCGGCTGTGCCAACCAGAGAGGAAACAGGCAATATTCAGAGCGTGAGGATCTTCGCCCAGCTCAACTAAATTTTCAATTCTGGAAGTTTAAGAGCGATCGCCTTCAGGCAACTAGCAATATTGGCTGGAAATACCGACTAGAATGATTGTGTGGTATGTCACCATTTTGCTGAGATGTCCACACTGCAAGGCTGATAAAAAACTTGTTGCTTTACTTAACCTGGTAATTTCTGGGAAAGAGTGGTTTTTCCGTAAACTTAAATAATTAAGGTTTATTGTATAATTCGCATCTTAACGAATGCGGTGCGTCAGGACAAGGAAAAAGTCATTAACGCACCCTGAGTTAAAAATTATGAAAACTACTTGAAATAGTCTGGGAAATTCTTAAATTCCTGGGGTCCTTTATAACCAGAAACTTCGGCGAGTTTCTTGAGTGGTTGTACATTGGGGTACTGTTTACCATTAATTATCCAGGTGGGGTAACCTTTAATACTAGCTGCTTTACATACATCAGGAGCAGCATTTTTACCCCGAGGATCGCATTCAATAATATTTAGTTCTGCCGTAGCTTCCTTACCAAACAATTGCTTTTGTTCGTGGCAATGGGGACACCACCAAGCGGCATATTTTTTCGCACCTATTTTTTTCAGATGACGAGCCAACTCTATTTCTGATTCCCCAGAAGTAGTGGCAATTTCCCAACCTATTCCCTGTGTGGGTTGTCCTGTGGGAGTAGGAGTAGTAGGTAAACCAGCATTAGGATTATTGATATTGGCGTATACCCCTAGGGTGCCAATCAAAGTGATCATACCCACTACAATGGCCGTAAAGAAAATTTGTCCAATATCTTCCCAAGTCCGACCAATGATGGTAAGAACTAGCATACTCAGGGAGAATAAAGCCGAAGCTATACAGTAAGGACAAACTGCTTGGATTTGAGCTGCTAGCACATACATCAAGTAGCCACTAAAGACAGTCATGGCGATGGCACCTGATAGTAGCAGTAACCAAGTTAAATTTTCGATGTTTTGACGCTGTTGTTTATTATTTTCTGCCTTGAATGCTAGGGGTACCAAAGCAAATATTGCCATACCAGCGTATGCCAGGAAGCCAAACAAAGCCAGTGGTTGACCAAAAACTGTTGCCCAAGGGCTTGAAAGTACGTCATTACAGCCTTTAGTACCAGCTTCGACGACACAGGCGGCTTGACCTCCGGTTAATTTTTCAAAGGTGAGGTAGGCTGTTGTCAAAGCGCCACAAGTAGCGATCGCGGCAATAATAAACCGCGACCATTTATGAATCCAGGGAGTAGAACGACGGCGAATCATAAAATTGCTATGGGAGAAAAGGTAATTAAATATTGAGCAATTGGTAAGTGGTTCATAGGGTAGAAGAATATATTGATAATGCTTCACTTCCAGTCACCATCACCTATTACTACCCATCACCCATTCACCATTCCGTAGCTAAGAGTGTAGCTTTAATGAGGAAGTAGATTGACTATCCTCTGGGGTATTCCAACTTTGGCGTGCTGCTTCTACAAATTGATTAACACGATTGGGATCAATGGGTAGCTCGCGACGACCGTGACGTTTCAGAGAACTGGAAACAATTACACCATCTGCCGCTTGCATCAGTTTAGCAATATTTTCCCAACTCGCTCCACTACCAATCAATACTGGGGTTCCTCTGGCGGCACTGGAAGCTAATTCCAAGTCTTCCTGAGTTGGAGGACTACCCGTTGCCCAACCAGATAAAATTACCGCATCTGCCAAACCCCTTTCAATAGTATCTTGCACTGCATTGGTAAGATTAATTGCACCTAAGGGTCGTGCGTGCTTAACTAGGACATCAGCCAGAATTTTGACATCACTACCTAATTCCCGTCGGTAGCGTAATAACTGATGTGCCTCTCCTTCAATTAATCCCTGATCAGTTGCCATAACACCATTAAACACATTCACCCGAATAAATTGTGCCCCGACACAGCTAGCGATCGCTAATCCACTTTGACCATCGTTCCGCAAAACGTTAAGACCAATAGGTATTGTTACCAAGCTTTGTATCTGTTGTACGATCACAGTCATGGCACTAACCACTGCCGGGTCTACTTGTTTTTTGGTAAATGGTGCATCAAAAAAATTTTCGACAATAATTCCGTCTACGCCACCACTGGCTAAGGCTGTAGCTTCTTGCTCCGCACGATCTATAACTGTTTTCAGATTACCTCCCCAACGAGGTGAGGTGGGAAGTGGTAGTAAGTGGACCACTCCAATTATTGGTGTTCTGGTTTTAAATACTTGATATAAGTCCACGTCTTTTAGCTATGAGGGAAGAATGCATGACTTTTAATTTGTATCAGGAATTTGGATTAGTTAACACTCCTAGTTTGGCTCCCACCTTTATCTGGAAACATTTTCAGTGCTTCTAATGTCTGGCTCCTGTACTATCAGTCTGTTCTTCCATTTCCACAAATTTTGGATTGGTTGCTTGATTACCTCCCCCTTGGGATGGAATTTTGCTTCAAAGCTCCCATAAGATATGTTAAGATAAAACCTGGCTATTAAGAGGAGTTTGCTACTCGCGAAAAGTAGCATCAGGGGGATTTTTTTCTCTGATATATGCTTTTGAGTGAGGAACTTGTCTTCACCTGAGATTTTCTTCCAGGTCGAGTCAAAGCGACAAGGTTTTATTACCGCCTTTCAGGCGTTGCGCCAGCGCGTTTTTCCTGAGGGTTACAGCTTCTCTACACAGGCCACTGGCACTTGGTAAACAACCAAAAAATTCTCGCTAGTACTTTGTGCTACTTGGAATTATTGGTTAAGGTTGTCACAAGTGTCCGACCTAGGGCTAGTTCCCACAGGGTAGATTGAAAACGCGAACGCTGTGGTAGTATAAATTACTAAAGCGCAATATTAAAAAATATTAAGTGTCTAATTTACCCAAAGACGCTCGAATTTTCCTCTGGCAAAGATATTAGTAAGAATATCATAGCATGACCTTAATATAAAATAGGGTAATTGCTCTGAAAGGGTGCAGATGGCAGAGGAGAATATTAAGTTTAGTAGGTCTGGACTGACACCAAGTTTCCAGAGACATCAGCTGTAGCTGAAACTTAATAACTAAATCAATGAGGAAAAGTGGAAAATCATTTCTTTAGATATGGGTGACAAGCCAACAATTGCCATTTCTCACCTGGGTTGTGAAAAAAATCGTGTTGATACAGAGCATATGCTAGGTCTGCTGGTAGAAGCAGGCTATGGCGTAGATAACAATGAAGATTTAGCAGATTATGTAATTGTTAATACTTGTAGCTTTATTGAAGCAGCAAGGCAAGAATCTGTCAGGACTTTAGTGGAGCTGGCAGAAGCAGATAAGAAAATTGTCATTACAGGCTGCATGGCACAGCATTTTCAGGAGCAGCTATTAGAGGAGTTGCCGGAGGCGGTGGCAGTAGTTGGTACTGGCGATTATCAAAAAATAGTCAATGTGATTGAACGGGTAGAGTCAGGAGAGCGAGTCAAGCAAATAAGTGAACAGCCGACTTATATAGCTGATGAAACCATTCCTCGCTACAGGACGACAACTGAAGGAGTCGCTTACCTGAGGGTCGCAGAAGGATGTGATTATAGTTGTGCTTTTTGTATTATTCCCCATTTGCGAGGAAAACAGCGATCGCGGACTATTGAATCCATTGTTGCCGAAGCAGAACAACTAGCCGCTCAAGGGGTACAGGAGATAGTTCTAATTTCCCAAATAACTACCAACTACGGCTTAGATATTTACGGCAAACCCAAATTAGGGGAACTACTGCGGGCGTTAGGGAAAGTAAATGTTCCTTGGATTCGGATGCATTATGCCTATCCAACGGGATTATCACCAGATGTACTGGCTGCCATCAAAGAAACCCCCAACGTCCTTCCTTATTTAGATTTGCCCTTACAACATTCCCATCCCGAAGTGCTGCGGGCAATGAATCGTCCTTGGCAAGGGCGAGTTAATGACTCGGTGATTGAGGGAATTAAGGCCGCATTACCAGAAGCAGTTTTACGGACAACCTTTATTGTTGGTTTTCCAGGAGAGACAGAAGAACATTTTCAGCATTTGCTGCAATTTGTTCAACGTCACCAATTTGATCATGTTGGTGTGTTCACTTTTTCTGCAGAGGAGGGAACAGCTGCATATGATTTACCTCACCATCTGCCTCAAGAAGTAATGGATGAACGGCGAGATGCCTTAATGAAAGTACAACAGCCCATTTCTTTGCGGAAAAACCTCCAGGAAGTAGGCAAAGTAGTGGATGTACTGATAGAACAGGAAAATCCCCGCACAGGAGAGTTAATTGGTCGTTCCGGTAGGTTTGCCCCAGAAGTTGACGGACAGGTATATGTCCAAGGTGAAGTCAAGTTGGGAAACATCGTACCAGTAGCGATCACTAATGCGGATACTTATGACCTTTATGGTCAAGTAGTCCAGAACTGAATGGTTGGTTGTGAAACATTTCACCACTAATTAATGACAGCCAACTAACAACCTAACCCCAAATCAAAATTAAACTAACTACATTAGGAGACTTAATGAACCTTTCGTTCCAAGAATTAGGCCTTTCCCAAGAACGCGCTCAACAATTAGAAAAATTAGGCTTTACTGAGCCAACTAATATCCAACAGCAAGCAATTCCCCATTTATTAAATGGACGTGATGTAGTTGGACAATCACAAACTGGTACTGGTAAAACAGCAGCATTCTCCCTGCCGATTTTGGAACGGTTAGATGTGAAGCACAGGGCAGTACAGGCTTTAATTTTGGCTCCTACCCGGGAATTGGCGATCCAAGTCCACAATGCCATATCCAACTTCGTTGGCAGACAAGGATTACGAGTTTTAGCAACTTATGGCGGTCAATCAATTGACCGTCAAATTTTGCAACTGAAGCGGGGAGTGCATATAGTTGTGGGCACACCAGGAAGGGTAATTGACTTACTCGATAGGGGTTATCTGAAGCTAGATTCTGTGGAATGGTTTGTTTTAGATGAAGCCGATGAAATGTTAAGTATGGGCTTCATTGACGATGTGGAGAAAATTCTGTCTCAAGCTCCCACAGAAAGGCAGACAGCTTTATTCTCGGCAACCATGCCCCCTTCAATTCGGCAATTGGTGAATAAATTCTTAAACTCACCAGTTACCGTTACCGTACAACAGCCAAAAGCTGCGCCAAATAAAATTAATCAATTAGCCTATCTCATTCCTCGCCACTGGACAAAAGCTAGGGCATTACAACCAATTCTGGAAATGGAAGATCCAGAAACTGCAATTATCTTTGTCCGCACTCGCCGTACAGCGGCAGAACTTACCAATCAGTTACAAACTGCTGGTCATAGTGTGGATGAATACCACGGCGATTTATCCCAACAAGCCAGAGAACGTCTATTAAAGAGGTTCCGCAATCGCCAAGTGCGTTGGGTGGTAGCCACGGATATTGCCGCACGAGGATTAGATGTGAGCGAACTATCCCATGTGATTAATTTTGACTTACCTGATAGCCCAGAAACCTACGTACACCGAATTGGTCGTACAGGTAGGGCTGGGAATGAAGGTACTGCGATTTCTTTGGTACAACCTTTTGAACGGCGTAAACAGCAATCCTTTGAGCGTCATGTGCGTCAAAGTTGGCAGGTGCTATCCATTCCTACCAGGGCACAAATTGAGACGCGACAACTGGAAAAATTACAAACTCAAGTCCGTGAAACTCTGACTGGGGAAAGACTGGCATCCTTTTTACCCATTGTCAGCGAACTCAGTGAACAATATGATGCCCATGCAATAGCTGCTGCGGCTTTACAAATGGCTTATGACCAAACCCGTCCATCTTGGTTACAAGTTGACGAAATTCCTGAAGAACAGATGAGTAAGCCCAAATTACGCAATGGTCGCCGTTCATCTTCTGGCTCTCGCCATCGTTCTGCTGACGGAGAAAGAAGACCATCTCCCAAACCAAAGCTGCGGACATCCCGTCGTGAAGTATCCACCTCTCCCAGCAAAAACTTAGATTCTACTAGTGCCAACGGTTAAGGAATTAGTTCGGTGCTCATCACGGGTGATAGTCTGGATAATCTCGGTTGACTGGGGTTAACCAGCCCTGTCAACCGTGACTTTGATGTTCTCAACAAATTTACGAATATAGCTGGCTATCAAGAATCAGAAGACAAGCAATTGTACAAACTTCTGAATGCATTCAGGTAGCAGCTAGTATTCTCCAATCATGAATTGATTAATTTAAAATGGTCAAATTAGGGTAAACATGGGAAAAATTGACATTAACCCAGTTTACCGGAAAACGAGCCAAAGCCCCGTCCTTACTACCGCAAACCAGGCTTAAACCTTGTGACCTTTCCTTGTCAAGCGGTTAAATTGAAGCCGCAAGGTTTAAGATTTCCTTTAGGTAGTAAAGTCAAAGCATGGTTTGGTTTAGATGCGTTTTATCTACCAATGCCTACAAACCTCGACTACAAAACCATCAGAGAATACAGAATACTACCTAGAAACGGTCAGTTTTATTTAGAGTTAATCTATAAACTGCCGTCCACGAGTGTCGATGTAGATTTTGATCAAGCCTTAGGAATTGACCCAGGTTTAAATAATTGGCTAACTTGTGTATCTAATATTGAAACTTCAATTGTTGTAGATGGTCTACATCTAAAATCTTTAAACCAGTGGTACAACAAATCTGTAGCTAAATTAAAAACTGACAAACCTCAAGGATTCTGGTCTAAGCGTTTAGCGAACTTAACAGAAAAACGTAATCGTCAAATGCGCGACGCTGTTAATAAAGCCGCGAGAATTATTATTAATCACTGCCTCGAAAATAGAATAGGAACTGTTGTTTTTGGCTGGAATAAAGGACAGCGACAAGAAATAAATTTAGGTGCAAAGACAAACCAAAAATTTGTTCAGATTCCTACAGCTAGATTGAAAGATAGAATTTCTCAACTGTGTAAACAATATGGTTTGAAATTTGTTGAGACTGAAGAATCATACACATCCAAGGCAAGTTTCTTAGATGACGATGTTCTACCTAAATATGGTGAAAAACCCAAAGGGTGGAAAACATCCGGTAAACGTGTCAATCGTGGATTGTATCGCTGTGCTAAAGGGATAAAAATAAATGCCGACTGCAATGGAGCAGCCAACATTCTTCGCAAAGTATCGGTGAAACTTGGATTAAATCTAAGTGGAATCAGTAGGGGTGCTTTGATTGCGCCTTTGAGAGTTTGTTTGTGGACTATTCAAGAATCCCCCGGCTTTTAGCCGTGGGAAGTATCAAAATTGCTTATTACTCCGGAAACAGTAGATATGGGCTGAAGTAGAAATTAGTAATCCTACAGACAAAGGTTAAAATCAAAATACAAACCATTCCTTTGTCCTTGTGATTCGCCTCTTGATGTTCTCCCCACGGATAAATTCTGGGGGATTCTTGGTTCAACGATGCTCTTAAAACTAGAAGGATTCAGGATCGAAAAATCGACCCCTCACCGAACAATCCTACCTATCGGTGGAGTTGTCCAGGCATGACAACTAGTAGCCCCAGTGGGATATATCTCCCCAAGCTTAAATTCCCGTGCGCCCCACGGTACTTAATCTCAAAATATTTGTTTACTGGTGTTTGGCACTCTCTCGATTTCATGGATTTTGAAAAGGTTATTTACTCCTTTGCTGCTAGCATCGCTTTACGTCGTAATTTAGTGTGGCAGTACCGACGGATTTCTGCCTGTGCTAGACGAGTTGATTCATATTTTACCAGAAAATTACAGGCAAGGAATTGCCCGACGGGCTTATCCCCGCAAATTGAATTTAGGGGCTTGCGCCCTCTGAGTTCTTGGTCAAATTCCTGCATTAGGTTACTCACTATATGAAAAACTTATCGTACTTATACCCCTTTCCCCAGGGCAATGGCTCCTTTGCTTCTTCTGAGGCTCCCAGCAAAGCTGTGGTCTTAATAATAAGTTAACCGGAACCTACACCAGTATGAAGGGAGTCACCACTCATCCTCATCCCTATCTGGGATATTAAATTTTTAAGAGTGACTGTAGTCTTGGTTACTCTTTCAGCCCCTTATGAAAAATATGGGGTAAAAACATCCTTGACAAATTGCATATGTTTGATTATTCTTGCGGTCGCAAACACAAAATATATATTGAAACAATTCCTATGTTTTGGCTAATACAAATAAACTTCCCTCGTTACCCCTGCCAATCCGCAAATCCTCATCTATGTAAGTAATATCTAGCCATCCTTGCTGTTCGTTGCTGTTGAGAGGAAAATCAACTGCCATAAATTTTTTACCAGCCTCAATCTGTTGGATAAAATCATCTGCACAGTTGTAGCCAATTAAACGTTGTAATCCAATAATTGAACGTTCAAACTTGACATTTATACGTTTTTCACTCACAGCTTCAAATTTTGCAGCAACGCTAATTAAACCTTCTAGATAGGGTAGTCCAGAAATTTCTGCCAGGTTGTAAATACTATTAGTATTTACACGTATGTACTGATAAATTTGACCAACTTTGCTTAAGGGTAGGCGGTCTATATTTAGAAGCGATTTACTAGTCGTGTATATTAGTCGCCAATTACCATCGAGTAAATTAGTCGCCGTTAAGGGACTAGGTGTGGGATTACTGTTTTCCAGATTGACGATCGCATCTTGGATAGCTTGTTGTTTGGCTTCAGTCACCAGCAAACCACGATTTGTACCAGCGATCGCTTGTAAAAGGTCAGTTTTTTCTTTCATCACTAGTTACCTGAAAACATCAGTATTAAGAAATTATTAAGTACTTAGGTATAGACCCATACCAAATACTAAATTCAATGTCACCATTTACCTTACCAAGGTTAAGTAAAAATTTATTTGTCGGATTTTCTGGTACAACTCTTGAATGAATAACTAAAATGTGCTTAATCAAGTGATAGACTCTAAATGTCTATTTGATAATTCCCCTTTTTTTATTCGTCAATATGTTGAACTCTCCATTACGTGAAGCACCCCGCAACCAAAGAGCCGATATCATTCCATTAAAACAAGAGTCTTCCTTACTAGACTGGTTGCAATCGAGCGGTCGCTTAATTGCCCGTGATGTTCACGAACAAAAATCCTCAGAAGAAGAAGAAGATGTGGAGTCCATGTTGGGTGTTGAAGATGGCATCGGCTATGATGACGATGATTTCGATGATGATGATGAAGGGGACGACTAGTAGACCGAAGCCTGGGTATAGTTTAAAACTGACCATCCCAGCTATGTAATTTTTAAAGTGTGGAGTGAAGGGAAAATTCTGTGGACGCTAAATTATCTCCCCAGCAAGGGTTAAATACTTCCGGCATCGCTTTGGCCTCCTTTCTAGGTGGAGGACTCACCCTAGCGGCGCTGATTTTGGACGGTATGGCAAATAGATCGCCTTGGCAACCTATTTCACTTACCTTGCCACTATTATTATGTGCCCTGGCTTCTGCTGTCATGGGTTATGGTGTAATACCTTTATTACAAGCGATTAAGGCTGGGCAAATTATCCGTGAAGATGGACCCCAGGCTCATTTAAAGAAGGCTGGTACGCCAACTATGGGTGGCATTTTCTTTGTTCCCACGGCGATATTAATTGCCTGTGCTTGGTCTCATTTTAATACTGATGTACTGGCAGTTTCCGCATTAACACTGAGTTTCGGCTTCATTGGTTGGATTGATGATTGGCAAATTTTACGCCGTAAGTCCAACAAAGGTATATCGCCTCGGATGAAGTTGGCATTACAAATTTGTTCGGCAGCAATCTTTAGTTTGTGGTTGATGTTGACCCAACCAGCCAGTATTACCAATATCGCTTTACCATTGGGTATTTCCCTGCCCTTAGGGTTGTTATTCTGGCCTTTTGCTGGGTTTGTGTTAGTGGCAGAAAGTAATGCGACTAATTTAACTGATGGAATTGATGGTTTAGCAGGTGGTACAGTAGCGATCGCATTATTAGCTTTGGGTGCGATGGTTGCTCCTACTTCCCCCGGATTGATGATTTTCTGTGCTTCCTTGAGTGGTGGTTGTTTGGGGTTCTTGGCACACAATCGCAATCCAGCCAGGGTATTTATGGGAGATACAGGTTCCCTAGCATTGGGAGGTGCTTTAGCTGCGGTAGCACTGTTAACCAATAGCTTGGTAGGATTATTTATTCTCAGCGGTATTTTCTTTGTGGAAACCCTATCTGTAATGGCACAAGTGGGTTACTACAAAGCCACCAAAGGTCCTGATGGTAAAGGCAAGCGATTGTTTAAAATGGCACCATTACATCACCATTTAGAATTGTCTGGTTGGTCTGAATTACAATTAGTGGCTGTGTTTTATATTATCGCCGCGATTCTAGCTGTAACTAGTTTGATGATCGGTTAAGATGTAGCGGTTTTGAAGAAATTGAAATTGTCAATTAAAAGACCCGTTTTTGTCGGTGTTTAATGACTTTTAGATATTTCTATCCACAACAATGGCAAAGGCTAGTACAAGGAGTCAGGAGTGATTAATTTGTAGAAGTTTCTGCCATACTGTACTAGCTAATCAAATCAACTCAAAAACTTCTTAACCGTTCCTGCTAGCTGGGGACGGTTTTCAAGTAATAAGTAATAAGTAATAAGTAATAATTAATAAGTAATATAGCATTTTCTACTCTGGTGAAGTACACATCAAAACCTCACCCCCAACCCCTCTCCTTGGTAAGGAGAGGGGAGATAAAGCTATGCTTTATTTTTGATAGTTTATTAAGGTCAATTCCTGATATCTTACCTTGTTTGTTGGCTGTTAAATCTTTTGTTTCAAATAAGATTGCAGCAAAATATTTATCTGTACTCGTTTTAGAAACAGTTACAGATTTAATCTTGCCATTAAGATAGATTTGAAATCGTACCTCACTAGACCGATAAACGCTATAAGTAGGGTCTTAAAAGCTGATAGTTTGTATGTTTCTTGAAAGATTGTTAACTTATCTGTCAACAATCAACAAAAATTATCAATAAAACCCAAGAGTAAGCGTTACATTGAAAGAGAACCTATATCCCCCTCTAATTTTGATGAACACCTCTGCATCTATCACCAGTGGTGGAAGTCCCTGGAATTTTTTCAATTTTGATTTGACAACACCCCAACCTTCCTTAGATGCCGATTTGCTCCAACAGTTGGGGTTTATTCCAGGGTTAAAAGATATTCTCATGTTGCGACAGGTTCATGCCCTAGAACACGCCACAGTCTGGATTCTCAGCGAATCAACAACCACACCGAATCAGGGCGATAACCAACTTTTAGGGGGATTATCTACGGAACAGGGATTTTACTTATATGGTGAGGTGAATATTAGCGATTTGCGCCGTGCTGTCAACCTCGCTCTCCATCGCCTGACTAGTGGAGAATGGAATTTAGCAGTACATCCCCGTTGTGGAACTAATGTATCTGTGGAAGCTATTTTGACTGCTGGTTTGGCTGTGGGTATGCATTTACTCCTACCAAGGGGACCAGTAGAACAATTGATTGGTTTGGGGGTAGCAGCAACAACAGCAGCAGAAATATCACCGGATGTGGGTTCTGTGGTGCAAAAATATTTGACAACCGCAATTCCCTTCAATTTAGCGATCGCAAATATTATACCCACTCAAGATTATGAAGGGAGAGAAGCCTATTTTATCAGAGTTTATTGGCGAGATTGAGTAATTTCAGTTATCTGTTATCAATTTGTCTATATTTATCTTTATTTAATATCAGGATAATAAATAAACTCTGGCGAACAAATTTAATAAAAAATTCCAATCATATACGTTCAATATACTATGATAATTTGCTAATCTAGTATTTGGTAATGGGTAATGGGTAATAGGTAATGGGTAATTAGATAATGGTTTGATACCAGTTATCAATTACCCATGATTTTTTTATGTGAGCTACATCAAGTTTTTTATTACCATATAAAAATTAATTAAACATGAAAATAATCATAAATTTGTTGAGCTAAATGAGGTCCAATTCCTGGCACTTCTCCTAATTGTTGGGGTGTGGCTTGACGAATATAATCAAGGGAACGAAAATGTGCTAAAAGTTGTTTTTGGCGATGATGTCCTAAACCAGGAATTTCCTCTAAACGCGAGCGCTTGAATTTTTGACTGCGCTGTTGGCGGTGAAAACTAACGGCAAAGCGGTGCGCTTCATCCCGCAAGCGTCTTAGTAGTTGTACCCCCGGCTGTTCTGCATCAGTTTTCAGAGGTTGGGATTCTCCCGGGAGAAAAATTTCTTCCCGTTGCTTGGCTAAACTGACAACTCTTAACTCATCTAGTAAGTTCATCTCTTGCAACACAGCAACTACAGATGACAGTTGACCTTTGCCACCATCAATCATCATTAAATCCGGCCAGTCAGGACTCCCCACCCTTTGTAATTGGGGATTTTCTACATACTTACGGAAGCGACGTTGAATAACTTCCGCTAAACTGGCAAAATCATCTGAGTGTCCGATGGTAACGTGGGGATTTTTAATTTTGTAGTGGCGATAGTGTTGTTTGGCTGGTAAACCATCCATAAATACCACTTGGGAAGCCACTGCATTGCTACCCTGGATGTGGGAGATGTCGTAACCTTCAATGCGGTGGGGTAATTCGGGTAAATCCAGAATAGCAGCCAAATCTTCCATTGATTGTTGGTTGCGTTTGCCCTGTTTTTCCATTCTTTGCAATTCATATTCAGCATTGCGCTCCACCATCTCCACTAATTCTGCCTTAGTTTGGCGTTGGGGAGATAAGATAGTCACCTTCCTCCCTTTACCCTGAGTCAACACCTCCGCTAACATTTCCCCTTGTGGTAACTCATGCTGTACCAAAACTTCCGTGGGAATTTCCACCGTATCAGCAGTTTGGTAATGTTCTTCCAATACCCTTTGTAAAATTGCACCGGATTCGGCATAGCTATTAGCTACAAACCCTAGTCTTCCCACCAACTTACCGGCGCGGATTTGGAATAATTGAATACAAGCGTGTTCTGCATTTTTTGCTAGAGCGATCGCATCCCTGGATACGGTATCATCAGGAAGAGAAACTTTTTGTTCTGTAGTCAGGGAATTTAATCCCACAATGCGATCGCGTATTTTAGCGGCTACTTCAAAATCCAGGTTTTCCGCCGCTTGTTGCATTTGTTCAGTGAGAATCCCAATCAACTCCTGGGTTCTTCCCTGGAATACCATCACCACCTTTTGGACAATTTGACGATATTCCTCCGGAGAAATCAATTGTTGACAAACCCCCGGACATCGTCCTAAATCATAATTTAAGCAAGGACGGTCTTTAAATAGGGGTTGTCGTCTTTGTCTGAGGGGGAAAATCCGCTTGCACAGGTGTAATACCTCCCTGAGTAGGCGAGAATCTGTATAGGGTCCGTAGTATTTATCCTTTATCTGACCGAGTTGACGCTTACGGGTAATAAAAATTCGGGGATAGTCTTCCGACCAAGTAATACAAACATAGGGGTATTTTTTATCATCCTTGAGCAACACATTGAAATATGGTTGGTGTTGCTTAATTAAATTCGCCTCCAGTGCTAAAGCTTCCGCTTCCGTATCAGTGACAATAAACTCAATTTCTGTCACCTGTTTGACCATAGTGGCGATGCGTTCACTTAATCGTTGGGACTCGCGAAAATAAGAACGAACCCGTGAGCGTAATTTACGAGACTTACCTATATATATAATGCGATCGCTACCATCCCGCATCAAATACACTCCTGGTTCCGGCGGAATTTCTCGCAAACGGCTTTCTAAAAGCTGGGGTTGTTTTAAGAGTGGTAATGTGTGTGCGGATATAGTCACAGCTAGATTTGAGGTTTACTGGACATTGACACTCTCCTGCCTAAAGGCGAGGAGATTCTTGATTCAACGAGTCCACTTAAACTAGACCCCTTGCGGTATCTAGCCCAGAGGTGGTTCTCTCACGCCAGTTGCTTCAAGTCGGCAAAGCCGCCCAACGCACTGGCTCCTCAAGCGTTGACTTTCCGAGTGCCCCTCGGTAGTTGGATTGCTCCAAAA
>JASJCJ010000132.1 GCA_030066045.1 Calothrix sp. MO_167.B12 | reverse complement strand
CGGGGGCAAAAAACATAGGTGATTTGCCTAGTTAAGAGCCTAAGAGGCAGGAAGAAAATGTGGAGTAGCACGGGTTCACCCTGCTTGGGAACAACATTTTTGAATCCCCTTCGTTTCAACAAGGGGAGTATGTCAACCCTCCATAGAGACTTGATATGGAATCAGGGGTGGAAATTGGTTATATGGGCAAATACAAAAAATTGCTAAATTAAAATATAGATTTCCATATCAAATGCTGTTATTATAGGTAAGCACAAATTCGGCGGCATAGCCAAGTGGTAAGGCAGAGGTCTGCAAAACCTTTATCCCCCGGTTCGAATCCGGGTGCCGCCTTTGATTATATAACTCTGTTTCTGGCTCTACAAGAACGTTCCAGCTTCCAGGGTTCAAACCTCAATCTGTTTCATTTTAGTTCAAATCGGGTCGAATCAACCCACCAATTTAGCTGAAACAAAATCGCGTTGCTCCCTTGTATAGGTTAGATTCGGCATCATGATGGGGCTTAACCTACTCCTATCCCTTTTTTTAAGGCTTCAAAATGACGGACGATAGTATCAAATTTAGCATCCCATTCATCTTGCTCAGGTATGGGAGAAATCAGTTGGGGAAATAAAGTATTTCTTTTTTGTAGTAACTGCGAGAGGATTTTAATCAGTTGCTTGATTGTAGCTGGGATAAAATTGTTTTGAATATCTCGTCCAAGCAAGAAACTTGCCGCTTCTTCATACTCAATTTCTTCTTGAGAAAGTTCGTTAATTAATTCTGTAAATATGCGTTCGTAGTCACTATAATTTTCCAGGACAAAATAAATATCTTCTAAATCTTTTCTAGCCCGTCTGTCACTGCATGCAATCAATTTCAACACAATCAAAGCGGGGAGATTTACAACTTTGAACTCAATCCCTTCGATTATCTGCAATTCTGCGGTCGAAAAAGCTTCGTTAAAGCCTAGCAGACTCATTTGATCTCCATCAGACCATTGTATTTCTTGATTTGGCTCCCCTATTGCACCAAATGGTACTATATTTACTTCAATACCAGTTGAAATATGTATAAATCTGTGCTGAATATTTGTTCTTTGAAAACATGGGTTGCTCCCCTGAGTCATTTCATCGCTTAAAGCTTGGAAATCTTCACAACTATTAACTTGTACGGCAAAATCTAAATCTGTGGTAGCTCTACCTTCAATATTATCTGTAGAGCGATGAATTGCAGACAGTCTTTGGAGCAAGGGTTTGGGGATGGGGGAAATCGCTGTGCAAAACCTTTATCCCCGGTTCGCGTCCGGCTGTCGCCTTCATTTTTTGATCTGACAAATAATTTGTCCGTAATGACTGGTACCATAAAATAGTACTTAAGTACTATATTGATTTTGCGATCGCTTGTTGTGATCTCTCTACCACCCGATCCTCAATACTCCTGTTTCTAACTAAAAACAAAACCCTTACCATTAAGATGGAAGGTCAAGTTATAATTTTTTTGCAGCTTAACGTAACAAAAATTTATGAGTAACCCTCTAGTACAGGCATTTTTTGTTGGTAGGGCAGTCGCCGAAGTGATTAACGAACGGGTAGAGCGCAGTTTTACCGACGCTTTGAGCGAACTGGGCAAATTGGATGCGGAGTTAAAAGAACAACTGCATCAGTTTACAGAAGAAGTGATGGAACGGGCGAATCGTTCGGCAGAAAATGATTTTGCAACTAGTGCCACCACAACTTCATCAGACTCGGAAACTGGTGATGTACAAACCACTATTGATGAATTACGAGCAGAAATTGCTCTTTTGAGAACAGAATTACAAAATTATCGCAGTCAAATTTAAGCAGTGTCATTTTTATGACAGTTGGCGATGGATTTGGGAGCAAAGATTGGGAAATCAAAGATTAGTCATCAATAATGGTTAAACAATGGCCAATAGTGAAATTTTTGATCCATCCCCAGTCAAATCATTGGATTTTGGATTTGGGATTTGACATTGACAAGCGACCCCCTACAAGTTCCTCCTGCAAAGAAGCAAGCTACGTTAGTTACTTCAAGTCGGGGAAAGGGCATGGAGTATTAACTCACCGCGACGACAGTCGCTCTGGGTAGCGCGATTCGTGACCCACTAATAAACTTGGAGAGTACTAACTTGCCACTCCGCGAGAGTAACATTAAAAAATTAGTGGTGGAAACTGAATCAAATTCAATTTTTCCAAATTAAATGACTGATCTTGTTCTCAAATTGGCACCCTCCTGACTAAAGGCGAGGAGATTTTTGGTTAAATGAATCCAGGAACACTAGACTCCTTGCAGTATTTAGCCTATAAAATCAATTAGCGTGTTTTTCCTTTCTAGTGACTCACTTAATAACCAGCGGTAAGCAAGAAATATGGAAAAGGGTTATACAGACAAAGCATACCGTTGGAATCGTGAAAACTACTCTAGTAGACGGCGTTTTGTGGACATTTGGTCATTTGTTTTGTCCTTAATGTTCAAACTATGGTTAAACAAAAAATCATGGAGTTACTCTGGAGGAGTGACCGAAGCTAAACGTGCTGCTAGACGTAAAAAACAAGCGGTTTGGATTCGCAATACCCTGCTGGATCTAGGTCCGACTTTTATTAAAGTTGGGCAATTATTTTCCACCCGCGCTGATATATTTCCCAGTGAATATGTGGAAGAGTTGAGTAAACTCCAAGATAAAGTCCCAGCATTTAACTACGAACAAGTAGAGGCAATTGTCGAAAAAGAACTGGGTCGCAAAATTCCCCAATTATTTGATGATTTTGAACCAGTTCCTCTGGCAGCCGCTAGTTTGGGACAAGTACATAAAGCGACTTTACACACCAAAGAAGCTGTTGTTGTCAAGGTACAACGTCCCGGATTAAAAAAGTTATTTGAAATCGATCTACAAATTCTCAAAGGTATTGCCTATTACTTCCAAAGACATCCTGAATGGGGCAGAGGTCGAGATTGGCTGGGGATATATGAGGAATGTTGTCGCATTCTGTGGGAAGAAATTGATTATTTGCGGGAAGGGCGCAATGCTGATACTTTTCGCCGGAATTTTCGTAATGAAGATTGGGTAAAAGTACCACGAGTCTATTGGCGTTATGCCTCAACCAAAGTACTGACTTTAGAATACCTTCCTGGAATCAAAATTAGCCAATATGCAGCTTTAGAAGCTGCGGGTTTGGATCGTCAGGTTTTAGCTCATTTAGGGGCAAAAGCTTACCTACACCAACTCCTCAATAATGGCTTCTTCCACGCCGATCCCCACCCCGGTAATATTGCCGTTAGTCCCGAAGGAGCCTTAATCTTTTACGATTTTGGCATGATGGGGGAAATTAAATCCAACATCCGGGAAGGGCTGATGGAGACCCTGTTTGGTGTAGCACAAAAAGATGGCGATCGCGTTGTTCAATCCCTGATTAATTTAGGAGCTTTAGCACCAGCAGAAGATATGGGACCAGTACGGCGATCGGTGCAATATATGTTGGATAATTTCATGGATAAGCCTTTTGAGGCTCAGTCCGTGGCCGCCATTAGTGACGATTTGTATGAAATCGCTTATAATCAGCCTTTTAGATTCCCTGCAACTTTTACTTTTGTCATGCGTGCTTTCTCAACTTTAGAGGGAGTCGGAAAGGGATTAGACCCCGATTTTAATTTTATGGAAGTTGCCAAACCCTATGCAATGCAGCTTATGAGCAATATGAATGATTCTGAGAGGAATACTTTTCTCAATGAATTGAGTCGGCAAGCTGTGCAAGTCAGCAACACAGCCCTAGGATTACCCCGGAGATTAGAAGATACCCTTGATAGATTAGAACGAGGGGATGTACGTCTGAGATTTCGCTCAATTGAAACGGAACGTTTGCTGCGCCGTCAGAGTAATATCCAATTGAGTATGACTTACTCTGTAATTATCAGTGGTTTCACCCTTTCTGCCACAATTTTATTGCTTAAAGATTATATATGGTTAGCGGTATTTGCTGGTTTAATTGCAGCAACTGTATCATGGTTGCTGATTAGACTACTTTTACGCTTAGACCGTTATGACCGTATGTATTAATAATGTTGAAATAAATTTATGAAAATTAATTTTACAGGTCTGAGCGATCCGGGGCTGATTCGCTCTAGCAACCAAGATGCTTACTATACTGACCCAGAAGGACGGTTTTTTATCGTTGCTGATGGCATGGGTGGTCATGCAGGAGGAGAAGAAGCAAGCCGGATTGCAACTGAGCAAATTCAAAAATATTTGCTTAACAATTGGGATTCCCCTAAATCTGGGCAAGAAATCTTACAAGAAGCGTGTTTCCAAGCTAATGAAGCTATTTTGCAAGATCAGCAAAATCACCCCGAACGCGCTGATATGGGCACAACCGTAGTTGCTGTGATGCTCCGTCCAGGAGAGTCACCTTGGTTTGCCCATGTGGGAGATTCCAGGCTCTACCGTTTCCGGGATTCCCAATTACAACAAATTACCCAAGACCACACTTGGGTAGCACGGGCTTTGAAAATGGGTGATATTTCCCCTGAAGAAGCACGGGTTCATCCCTTCCGTCATGTATTATCCCGCTGCTTAGGTCGTGAAGACCTGATGGAAATTGATGTACAACCCCTTGATCTGGAAAAAAGCGATCGCCTCCTATTATGCAGTGATGGCTTGACTGAAGAACTGATTGACGAAAAAATAGCTTCCTGCTTGCAAGAGCATCCCATACTGGAAAAAACTGCTGTGTTTCTTGTAGAAGGAGCTAAAAAAGAAGGCGGTCACGATAATATCACAGTGGTAATTATCGCTTTTGAAGATTAATTTTATGGTGATTGACACTCACCGCGATAAATCGATGGTGATTCTAGCGGAAGTCTGACGCGGGGGATAAATCCACCCGCGCCTCTGTGCTTCACCCTTTTAACGGACTGTCATTGACCCAATCAATCGAGATGTGTTACTAGATAAGCATTAACACCCAACCTATCTGAGAGAGTTTCCAGGAAAATTAGTAAATATACTTAGCATTTTGTTCAGTCTGAGCTTTTTTCCTATCTACAAGTTGATAAAAATATTTTAAGCCTCCTTAAATCTTTTGGGAGGTCATATTTCAGATTATAGATGGTTGACACCTTGCACACTATCAGGTATTGCGAATATAATCTCGCTTAAACTTACCGAAATTAGTCCCGGCGGAGTTGAAGTTTATATTATCAGCCCAGTCCGGATCAGAGTTAATCCACCAAAATTACCCATGTCAACATGGGCAATTTATCCAGAAAATTGCTATGTTATGAGAACATGGGTACTATCTCGGTACTCTCTATTTGTGCATCGTACTTTCGGTGATTACAAAAAGTAATCCCAATCGAACAAGTAAGTTGTTTTTGGAGTCAATATTATGAACAATCCCAAATTATCCTTAGAGCAGCAATTCAGTATACGCTCGTTTGCCACCCAGGTACAAGGTATGAGCCACGAACAAGCTAAAGATTTCCTCGTTAAGCTCTATGAACAAATGGTAGTTAGAGAAGCCACTTACAAAGAACTTCTCAAGCATCAATGGGGCTTAGATTCAGGTTCCACTTTGGCATAGATGATTTTGTAATGTCGCAGTGGGCGACCTCCTTCTCTTGCTTAGTTCCCAGATTGGAAAAAAGCTGGGGATGTCGGGGCGTCAACTATAAAACAAGGCAAAAATTCGCTTTTCAAGCTCAAGCTAAATGCGAAAAATGAAAAATAACACAAGCATTCTGCTGCATTCACAGCAGAAAATGCCATCATGGTTAATTAGTATAGATAATACGCCTCAATCAACAATCCTTATTTGCCTTAGTTGTTTTAACTATGGCAAGCTGTAATTTGACGCAGTCAACACTTTAAAATATCCAAAATTAATTATATATCTGAATAAATTCATATTCAAGCTGGCAAGCAATGCTTCTTAATAAAACTTAACGTAGGAGATGTTTGCCACGAAAGAATAGTTCAAAGTCTATGTCAACTCTTGTCCGTCAGGGATTACCTTTACTGCTTGCTGTCCTGCTGTGGATTCCTATGACAGCTTGCAATGGAAAGAATACAGTAATTAGTAGAATATCCCAGAGCGAACTTTTAACCGAAATACAAGCCAAACAGCCCCCTGTAATCCTCGATGTTCGCACCAAAAAAGAATATGATGGCGGTCACATTCCAGGGGCGATTAACATTGACTTTAAGCAACTCAAACAGCGTATTAATGAGATTGATCGCTTGAAAAATTCTACTGTAGTTGTGTATTGCGAACGAGGCATCAGAGCTAAAATCGCACAAGCAACTTTATACCAAGCAGGATTTCAATCAATTCTCCATCTGGAAGGTGATATTTCAGCATGGCGTAGCAAATCTCTTCCCCTTGAGTTTAACTAACACCAATTGGGTATGAGGCGGTGCTAGGGCGAATAGCAAGCCCTAATTAGTTATTACTTGATAGATCAACAGGGGAATCTGTGTTAATAGCTTCTAACTTGACTAGCACTTCTGGCTTGATTTTTTCGTACTCTCTTTTCAGTAAACTTTTACTCATCTGAGGGTTAGCTGTAGAGACAATAGTACTGCTCATTTTTACCCATTTTTGCAGTCTTTGGCTTTGGGCAGTAGCAATACTAGAAACTAGAGTATGACTGCAATGGTGTGGTTCTTCTCTAGCAAAAAATAATAATTGATATTTGCCGATTTTTCCGAGTAAAGTGGTGACCTGTTCTCCAAATTTACTCTTTAGATCCAAATAGTAAGGCAGCCATTTTGCACCGTGCTTGCGGTTATAGATAGTCGTAATCCATAACATCATGGGATGGGGATTAGTGATAAACAAAAATTGATTGTATCGCGTACAAACTAAACGTTTTTTAATTTCCTCTTGAGATAACATTACCCATAAAGTAGGTATTAGGTCTTCATTCGCTCGCATTAATTGAGGAAAAACTATATCGGCGATTGGTTTATTTGTAGGCCAGGAGACTTCTTGACCTAGTTCGGGATATGATGGTGAAATTTCGGGGATATCTTGGATATCTTGGTTATTTTTGCTGGATTCCTCGAGCTGGATGGGAAAATTAGGTTTTTCAGGTTCTACTTTAGCAATTTCCTTACTAACACTAGGGTTAGGGGTACTAGGAGTAGGATTGCTACTATCATTATTTTTTTGTTCTAGCTTAGATAGTAATTGAAGAATATGGCCGATATTTTGAGGTCGAGATCCTGGTGATTTTGCTAAACAGCTATTTATCAGTTCTTCTAGTTCTTTTGGTATTTTAATTTGGGGAGCAACTTCGGCAAAGCTGCGGGGTTGTTCATAATGATGTACCTTGTACCAGGCTCCAAAGGAGTGAGTCTCTGGCAAAAACGGCATTTTGCCTGTGAGCATTTCAAACATCATCACTCCCAAGCTATAAATATCGGAACGGTTATCTAAGTCTTTTCCTTCCATTTGTTCGGGAGAAGAATAAGCCAAGGTTCCTAAATAGTATTTAGTCTGCTCACTATCTGACTGTACTAATTTGGCAATTCCAAAATCGAGAACTTTGACTAACTCTCCTAAACTAGGGTCTTGGAGCACCAGCATATTACTGGATTTGATATCACGGTGAATAATAGGGAAAATTTTGCCATCTATGGGTATACCATCGTGGGCACACTGTAAACCAAGACATATTTGCCTTGCCATACTCAAGAATCTGGTTAAAGATGGTTTTTGAGTACGGATAACATGGCTGAGACTAGTTCCTTCTAGATATTCCATCACATAGAATGGGGTTTTATTTTCATCTACCCCGTAGTCCATTACCCGTACAATGTGGATACTTTTTTGTCCCAGCAAAGCACAGGTTTTTGCTTCCCGCTCAAAGCGTTCCTGCATCCGCATTTTGGGATTTTGAATTGATAATGAAAGAAATTTAACTGCTACAGGCACTCCTCCTAATAATAGGTCTTGAGCTAGATAAACTCGCCCCATGGCTCCAGTACCAATTAGTTCTTGAAGCTTGTAACGGTTCATGAGCGAGCGACCAATGTTTGGATCTGCCATAGTAGTTTTGACTTTCATGTTTACAAATGGTAATGGTTAATTAAAGGAATTTAATATACAAGACTTAAGATTAAAATACCCTGCACAGAAGCTGACTTTTCATGGGAGACTAAGTTACTTTTTTATTTATGTCCCTTACCCGTCATTCAATTTTGGATTTTGGATTTTGGATTGACCCCATGTCTAAAGCTCGGAGACTGGAAATAACGATAGAACCTTTTGTTTTTCTCCACGGATAAATCCACCAGAGAAATGTGGTTTTGTGGGTTTCCCACCAAGAGCAACTTCGGGGGCTTGTATCCAGTTTATTTTTCGGTCAATTGTTTGGTTGACGCTCTAAACTAGCTTCCATAGTGATGTTCAGGAAATGACCTGCTAAAATTCCACAAGTTAGGTAGTAGGTATCATCATTAATCCGGTGTAGGGTCTCAAAACCGCTACGACGTTGTTTATCGCTCAATACCCAATAACGCTGCACAATAGTATCTGGGCAAATCCAGCCTTCCCCTTCTACTTGCCCCAAGAATCCATGTTGTAGTAAAAAAGTATACTGGCGTTCCCCATTGTCTAAACGGCCTTTATACTGGAAAGCAATGTCAGAGCGATCGCTATCGGGAAAAATGAGTTTTGTAGCCATTGTGAACCAATTATCTCGATTCCACGCCACAAGAGTCATTCCCTTAAGGTTAATTGGCATTTGATTGCGTTCTAGCCAACTTCCCTGTAGTATCCAACGTCCTGGTTCTAATAAAAAAGTGTGGGTCATTTCAGTTATCAGTTATCAGTTATCAGTTATTTATTATTTATTAGTGTCTCCATCAATTTTTAGGCTCATTTTCCCTGCTTATAAATAAGAGATACAGGAAATGGGAATACTTCCATAGGTCATTACTGGCCCATGCCCAGGCTAGAAACTGCGATGAATGGACAATTGATAGCAAAAATTATTTTTGATCTGACCAGCCCCTTCGGAGCGGTGTTAGGGGGTAGGGGAGCGGGGGTAGGGGAATAATAGCCCCTCACAAAAGGATACAAGCCTCTGGGTTTACGGAGAAGAAAAAACAAACATTTAAAACCAGAAGGCGCAGCCCAATGTTTTAAACAATTCCGCATGCATTGTTTTCGCTCCTTAGTTCACACTCGGAAGTTCCCTATCCCCCAACACCTACACCCTAACCCCTGCGCGTAGCGCACTTGACATTGGAGACGATTAAAATTACGATTCCACGATCAACAGAAAACTGCTCTGTTGACTCATTCATGGGGTAATAATTCTAAATTCTAAATTCTAAATTCTAAGTTCTCCTTGACCTACGTAATGGATATATCTAATAGTTCGTACATTTCACCCAAAGGCACATTAAGTTTAGCCCCCGTGGCACTAGGTAAGTTCCCAGGAATACTTAGCTGTCGCCAGTATGCCAAAACAGCAAAGGCGATCGCTTCTTTAAAATCTGCACTTAGTCCTAGTTCATCTGTGGTTAATACAGATACAGATGGTAATAAAAGTTGCAATCTATGTTTAAAATAGAGATTGCGGCTTCCACCTCCACACAACAATAGTTGTTGGGGCATTTGTGGCAAAAAGCTATTATAACTATGAGCAATGCTACCAGCAGTAAGTTCTGTCAAAGTAGCCAGTAAATCTGCTGGTGAGAGTTGATATGGTAGAGCATCCTGTAAACATTGTTCCCAGTATTCCCTGCCAAATAACTCTCGCCCGGTAGATTTTGGTGGTGGTAAATGAAAGTATTCTTGCTGTAGCCATTGGGTGACTAATGGTTGACAAGGAGTACCACTAGCAGCCCAGGCTCCATCTTTGTCGTAAGTTTGAGTTCCCCCACTTAAATGTTGTACTGCCAAATCTAACAGGCTATTTCCTGGTCCAGTATCCCAAGCGCGAATTTTTGTCAACCAGTTTTCACTCCTGGGTGGCATATAAGTAACATTACCAATACCACCAACATTTTGGATACATCTAGTATGTTGGGGATGGGAGAGTAAGGCAGCATCTACACGAGGTACAAGGGGAGCACCGTGACCACCAGCAGCTATATCTGCTGCCCGAAAGTTGGTCACAGTGGTAATACCAGTTAAATCGGCAATGACTGTGCCACGTCCTAGTTGCAGGGTATAACCGAGAGATACGTCCCCTCCTGGCTGTGGTGGTCGATGATACACAGTTTGACCGTGGGAACCGATGAGAGATGCTGGGGATTGACCGATTTGAATGGTTTGTGCGGCTTGGGCAAAACAAGTAGCGATCGCATCATCTAATTGTGCTAGTTCTACCATAGGAATGCGATCGCCCGCACAAACAGCCAAGATGCGTTCTCTAAGTTCTGGTGGATAGGGATAAGTAGCCCCAGCTACTAATTCAATTTTGATGTCTAAATCTGTACCGGAAATATCTACTAAGGCAGCATCAATCCCGTCTACAGATGTACCACTAATTAAGCCTATTACAAGAGTCATTTTATTTTGGATTGGATGAATTTTAAGGATTGGCTAGGTTGAAAATGGTTGTTAGTTGTTAGTTGTTAGTTGACGGTTGACAGTTGACAGTGGGTCATAAACATTTTTCATGGCTTTGTGGGATTTGACCGTGGGAGGGCTAGGTTGAAAATGGTTGTTAGTTGTTAGTTGTTAGTTGATGGTTGACAGCTTACAGCGATTTTCAGGTAAATAGACCACACCGTAGGGGTTTAGCATTGCTAAACCCCTACATGAAGATGTGGTTCAAATAGATGAAAACTGCTGTAGGTGTGGGAGCCGCACTTGAAATATTTTCATGCTTGGTTGTGGGATTTGACCGTGAGGGGCTAGCTAGAAAATAGGGAGTGAAGGAGGGAAGGAGTGTAGACACGAAGTGGCTTCTCGTAGAGTAGCAGTAGGGGCGGGGTTTCCCCGCCCAGAGTGAAGGGATTATTTTCATAATTGGTTGTGTACAAACGTTCATGAGAGACTAACTTGAAAATATTTCATCAGCGCGGAGTTTGTAGGGGCGCATTGCGTGCGCCCTTGAGGAGTTAGTCACAAAGCATTTTCAGATTCTTGGTTGTAGGAGTTTCTCATGGGAGGGCTAAGTTGAAAGTTGGCGAAGTTGGGAAAGGAAGAAAACAAAATGATTGGTCAATAACTAATTTTGATTGCGGTTAAAATCCTGTAAATCTAGGGCATAATTTAGCTTTAATATATTTACCCCTGCTTCTCCGAAAATACCTAGAAATCTTTTTTCTGTATACTTTCTCATTAGGGGAATTATTTCTTCTGTTCTGATATCTCGGGCACTGGCTACCCTATTTACCTGCTCTCTAGCTGCTTTTAAGGAAATATGAGGATCTAATCCAGAACCAGAGCTATAAATTAGTTCTGGAAATGCTTGCATATCTTCTTCTTCAAGAATTTCCAATTCTTCAGTAATTCTTTCTAACAATTTGCTATTACCGGGGGATAAATTGCTACCTCCAGATATTCCTCTAGGTTTGCCTGTATCTCCTTGGGCATAATTGACTGCACTAGGACGACTGTGGAAATATTTATCCCCAGTGAATTGTTGACCGATTAAAGCTGAACCAATGGGTTCGCCATTAATATTCTGGATGATACTGCCATTGGCTTTGTCTTTAAAAAAAGTTTGACCTACGGCAAGGATAATGGAGGGATAGATGATTGCCACAAGTAACCAGACAATTAAGACTATCCGAATTGCTCTGGTTGTTTCTCGAAGTATATGCATCACTATAACTAAGTAATAAGTAATAAGTAATAAGTAATAAGTATCTTGGCTCTGCCACACATTTTGTCGTTCACTCTATCACTACATCACTCCATCAACTATCAACCATTAACTAACAACTCAAGGGCGCTTATTAATTATTTTCAATAGTCTCTCATGAACGTTTGTACACAACCAAGCATGAAAATAATCCCCTCACTCTGGGCGGGGAAACCCCGCCCCTACTCCGAACTCCGAACTCCGAACTCCGAACTCCGAACTCCCTATTTTCAAGCTAGTCCTACTGCTGTAACGGCGATATCAATTAATTTAATGGCAACAAATGGCACAATGGCTCCTCCTAAACCATAAATTAATAGATGAGATTGGAAAATTTGATTTGTACTCATGGCTCGAAACTTAATACCCCTGAGAGCTAGGGGGATAAAAAATAAAATAGCGATCGCATTATAAATCAGTACGGACAGCACCGCAGAGTTAGTACTGCTCAACTGCATGAGATTAAATCTTCCTAAGTTGAGGGTGGTAAACAGAATTGGTAAGATGGCAAAATATTTAGCAATATCATTGGTGATGGAAAATGTGGTCAATGCTCCACGGGTGATCAATAATTGCTTGCCAATGGCAACTATATCAATGAATTTAGTGGGGTCAGAATCCAAATCCACCATGTTGGCAGCAGATTTTGCTGCTTGAGTACCTGTGTTCATTGCCAAGCCGATGTTTGCTTGAGCTAAGGCTGGAGCATCATTATTTCCTTCTCCAGTCATTGCCACCAGTTTACCTGCTGCTTGTTGCTGTTGAATCACGGTAATTTTATCTTCTGGGGTAGCCTCAGCAATAAAGTCATCTATTCCCGCTTCCCTAGAAATCACTCCGGCGGTGGTTGTATTGTCGCCAGTGACCATAATGGTGTAGATACCTAGACGTTGTAATTGGTAAAAGCGATCGCGGATTCCTGGTTTAACAATATCCTTGAGGTAGATAATGCCATAAATCTCCCCATCTAAACACACTACTAAAGGTGTACCTCCTTGGAGAGCTACCCTTTCGCAGGCTGTATCTACTTCTGGAGACAATTTTTGATTTTGGTCAGCCACAAATTTCTTAATTGCCATTAACGCGCCTTTTCGCACTTGACTCCCATTAGGCAAATTTGTCCCACTCATGCGGGTGCTGGTGGAAAAATAAACGGCTTCGCAGCTATGGGGATCAAAATCAATTTTTGCCCCTAATTGATCTGCTAAACGGATAATTGATTTTCCTTCTGGGGTATCATCGAATACGCTTGCTGCCATAGCTAGAGCAGCTACCTCTGATTGGGAATGACCGTTAATGGGAATAAAATCCTCTGCCAAACGGTTCCCCAAGGTAATGGTGCCAGTTTTATCAATCACTAAGGTATTGATATCGACACATTTTTCTGCGTCCGTAGAATTAGCAATCACATTAGAGCGAGCGATGCGTTCTATACCCGCAATGCTAATGGTATTGAATAATGCGGCAATGGTGGTAGGCATTAGAGATACCAACAGTGCCACTAAAATAGTTGCGCTGATGGGAAGCTGGAGATAAAAAGCAAATGCTGGTAAGGTGACAACCACAAACAGAAATATTAATGCCATGACTGCCAGGAATGCCTGTAAAGCCATTTCGTTGGCAGTTTTACGGGGTTGTTCCTCTGACATTAGGGCAATCATCCGGTCAATAAATCCTTGACCGGGATCGGCTGTGACACAGATAATTAATTCATCGGAGATAATTCGCGTACCTTCGGTGACTGAGCTAGCAACCTCCGAACCAGATTCTTTGAGTACGGGTGCAGATTCCCCGATAATGGCGGATTCATCCACCGAACCCACACCTAAAATCACCTCTCCATCAGCGGGAATGATATCCCCAGCTACGACGTATACTGTATCTCCCCGTTGTAAAGTATTAGAGGGTACTTCTGTAATAGTGCCGTCTGCTGCCAGTTTTTTGGCAATGGTTTCTGATTTGAGCGATCGCAATTTATTGGCTTGTGCTTTACCCTGAGCTTCAGCGATCGCTTCTCCTAAGTTACCAGCATAAATTGTCACTAGCAATATGAATGTTACCAACCCATTAAAAAGTTGGGGGTTTTGGCTGGGAATTTCACCAAATAGATTGGGAGCAATGGTCAGAATCAGAGTGACAATCATTCCCAGCCATACCAATAGCATGACAGGGTTTTGCATAGCCGATTGGGGATTGAGCTTGATCAAAGCATTAACTACGGCTTGGGAGTAAATATTCTGGGTGTTGGGTTGGGACTGCTTCATATCTTTTAAAAGTTAAAAGTTAAAAATTAAAAGGCAAAAGAAAGATATCTTATAATCTTTTTCTCAATGGATACAAGCCCCTTAATTCATTAATGGATTTTGAAAAGCGGAGCATCCTTATGACAAGCCCCTCAATTTATTGACGGGTTTATCTTTTTACTTTTTATTTGTTTGATTTTCAGCTATGTGCCAGTGGCTAGTTGAATACCCTCGGCAACTGGACCTAATATAATTGCTGGGAAGAACATTAATCCTGTCACAATCAACATAATTCCTGCAGTCAAGCTAGTGAATAGTAAGGAATCGGTTTTTAAGCTGTCAATTTTTTCAGGTAATTGTGGTTTTTTTGCCATACTTTCAGCCACTAGGAGCATAGCAATGATTGGTACGTAGCGTCCTAGTAGCATAGTCACAGTTGTACTCAAATTCCACCATAAATTGCGATTGTTCAGTCCCTGGAACGTAGAAGCATTATTAGTACTAGCGGCTGTATATTCGTAAATGACCCGGGACAAACCATGAAAATCAGGATTAGTAATTCCTGGTAGGGAAACATGATTGAGTAAAGTAATGGCACTAGGAATTAAGATTGCCATTGGATGAATTAGTAGGACTAAACCAACTAAGAAAATTTCCCGCTGTTCGATTTTTCTGCCCAAGAAATTGGGGGTATTTCCTATCATCAAACCAGCAATAAACATTGCCAAAATTAAATAAATTAACAGGTGGATAATTCCCGTACCAATTCCCCCCCAAATACCTTGGGAAAACATATTAAATAAACTGGCAAAACCTCCACCAGGCATGGAAGAATCCTGCATTCCATTTACAGCACCACACATCGTCGCAGTGCTGATGACTGCCCATAATACGGTTTGCGCTACACCAAACCTGACTTCCTTCCCTTCTAAATTAGGTGTTGTCGATTCTCCCAATAGTTTATTAATCAGAGGATTACCTCCATATTCACCCGCCATCGCAATGCCTAACAATACCAAAAAAATGGCAAATACCATCCAGAATAATAACCAAGCTTGCTTCCTGTTTTTGGCAAAAAAACCATAGGCGTGAATTAATCCGGCTGGGATAGCAACCATTGCCAATATTTCAATTAAATTCGAGGCTCCATTGGGATTTTCAAAGGGGTGTGCCGAATTGGCACTAAAAAAGCCTCCACCATTGTCACCCAACATTTTGATCATTTCAAAAGATGCCACTGGACCTCTGGCGATATATTGGGTTTCTCCTTCCAAGGTATTGACTACCATTGAACCAGATAAAGTTTGTGGAACCCCTACAACAATTAACGCGATCGCTCCTACTATTGATATGGGGAATAATATGCGGGTAATACCACGAGTAAAGTCTACATAAAAATTACCCAGAGATTTACCTGTTAGTCCGCGAATCACAGCAATCCCTACTGCCAAGCCAGTGGCCGCAGAAGTAAACATTAAAAAACTTAATGCCGCGATTTGACTGAAATAACTAAAAGTATTTTCTCCAGAATAGTGTTGGATATTTGTATTAGTCAAAAAAGATACAGTTGTATGTAGTAATAAGTCCCACTTAACTGTGGTCAAATTTGTGGGATTCCACGGTAATTTTCCTTGATTAACCAGCAATAAATATACAGCTATACCCATAAATAAATTACTATAAAGCACAGCTCTGATATATTGCCAACCATTCATATTGTCTTTTTTAGAGATACCTGCTAAAGCATAGATAATTTTTTCTAGAGGATTAACTAATGGTTCTATTAAGCTTTTTCGACCTATATATACACTAAAAATATATCGTCCAAATATAGGAGAAATCGCAACCACAATACACAGAGTTAATACAATTTGTAACAATCCTTGTCCCATAAGTAGATGTATAATTTTATTCAGTTTATTTGATATACGGAAAAATCAATCATTACTATCCAAGTCAAACAATCAATAAAATTCGTCCATTTTTAAACCTGGAGCTTCTAATTATTCAGATGTTTCATTGCCAAGCTCAGCAGTAATCTCGAATTCATGTTATAAAACTACGTTTCTCAAGGTAAAGGAGGTTTAAATAAATAGTTTTAATGATTTGGATACTGATTTTTATCAGTTAATATAGCACTACGCAATCAGGTTAGGACATTTTTGAGTGCACCAAACCTATGAACAGTAAACTTATTACTTATTACTTAGGGCTTGCAGCAAAAAGTCTTTTGGCAAGGGTAGGCAACAGGCAACAGGCAACAGGCAACAGTTTCATCCCTATTTTTTTCTATTCTTTTTACCATCAAAAATGATCACGACTCGCGCGTTCCAAAAGCCAGTCCGTTGGGCGGCTGCGCCGACTTGTAGGAACTGGTGTTTGCGACTGTCGTCGTCGCGGTGAGTTAGTACTCCATCCCCTTTCCCCGACTTGAAGTAACTAACGAACCCTTTAGGGGGTCGCTCGTCAATGCAAGGTTTTTAAGCCTCATGCCCCGTCAGGAATTGCACTTTTGACTTCGATAAGACCCTCAAAGCACTACAATATAAGAGTTTTACATTTATTCAGCAGACCCTACTTATTACTTGCGCGTAGCGCTATCAAAGCATAATGGGAGGGTGAGAACCCCGCTCGTTTTTAACCAGGGGATGAAACCCGACTCAAAGGGATTTATCACGAGCGTTTCCCTCAAAAATATTATGACTACAAAATATGGTATTATAACCATCAACGCGC
>JASJCJ010000131.1 GCA_030066045.1 Calothrix sp. MO_167.B12 | reverse complement strand
GAGATTTAAAAACCTTGCATTGCTCATTTTTTTTGGTAAAAAGAATAGAAAAAATCAGGGATGAAACTGTTGCCTGTTGCCTGTTGCCTGTTGCCTACCCTCACCCAAAGACTTTTTCAGCAAGCCCTAAGTAATAAATAATAAGTAATAAAATTTTGAAATAAGAATGAGACAGATGGGTAGGGAACATCAGCAAGACAAATTCTACATTCTAAATTCTAAATTCTAAATTCTACATTCTAAATTCTTTTAATCATGCCAAAAATTCAGAATAACGGGATTGAATTGTTTTACAACATCACTGGCACGGGAGAACCTCTACTATTACTAGCTGGGTTTGCCTGTGACAATTATTATTGGTCATTAATGATGCCCCATTTGACCAAAAAATATCAGGTGATTCGCGTAGATAATCGAGGAGTGGGACAGAGTTCTGCACCCGCACAGCCTTACAGTATTAAACAGATGGCTGAGGATGTGGCGGTGTTACTGGAATATTTACAAATTAGCTCTGTAACTGTCATTGGACACTCGATGGGAGGTCAAATTGCCCAAGAATTAGGGTTGAATTATCCAGAAAAAGTGCAAAATTTAATCCTGCTTTCATCTTGGGCACAGGCAAATAGCATTTTTTACACCATCATCGAAACTTGGGGAGAATTACCGCAAACTTTAGATTGGCAACAATATCAAAAAGTTATATTACCCTGGATATTCACCCATAATTTTCTTTCCACTCCCCAAGCGATCGCTCAATTTGTTAAAATGGCTATTAATTACCCTTTTCGTCCTACTCCCCAGGGACTATATCATCAAAGTCGAGCCATTCTCAATAGCGATACTTCAGCTAGAATCTCTGAGATTTCCTGTCCTACTTTGGTGATGGTGGGCAAACAGGATATTCTTACCCCAGTGGCATTTTCTCAGCAGTTGGCACAATTAATTCCCCATGCCGAATTAGTCCTCATGGAAAATTGCGGACATGGTTTATTAATTGAATCAACTCATACTGTGGCAGAAAAAATACTGAGTTTCCTGGAATCATAAACTTCCAGAACAGGTAGCAGAATAATAGGGTGGATACTGCCCACCTTACCCTTCTAAGCTTGGTAAATTGCTGAAATTTGGAATTCTGAACAATTAAAATTTATTCAAAATTGCTAATTACGAACTGTAAAATTATTGGTATTGATTTATATATAGAATTAATCATGATTGATGTAGGGTGTGTTATTGCATAGCATAACGCACCTGAAAATACGACGTTGCTTCCTTTGCGGGATGATTTTCTTTTCTCTCTCTATCAAAAATCCCTTCTTTGTGTACTTTGCGTCTAAAGCCCTACGGGCATGGCTGAGTACATTAGACGCCGTTAGGCGGCTTCTCGTAAGAGTAGCACACGCTTCGCGTTAATTCACATCTTGCACTATAAGATTATTGAGAAAATTAGAGTCTGAAACCCTTAATTTTTCGTAGGGTGGGCATTGCCCACCTTACCCTTATTGAGAAAGTGCAAGATATGTGTTAACGTAGTTCCTCTGTTGGCGCAGCCGCCCTGCAAGGGCTAAGAGGCGCGCTAATGCGGTTCATTACTTTATCCCTATATTGTGCAACGCCTCAAAATCAGTAATATAGCACTACGTATTTAGGTTAGGACATTTCTAAATCCAGCAAACCCTTTGACAGTTTGCTTTTCCCTGTTCCCTGTTAAGAGTTCCCTAGCGCGTAGTGCCATAACTGATAACTTGCACCATTCTCAATCAGAGCCAGAGGCTCTATATTCTAGTTAAGTTAATACGCAACTAAATTGTATAAAGTAAAAAAATCAGGTGATTGTAGTGCGGGCATCCTGCCCACTTTATGTATACAAGTTATTCTCCCATGAACGTTTGTACACAACCAATCATGAAAATACCTCTTACCTGTTGCCTATTTTCAAGCTAGCCCCTCACTCTGGGCGGGGAAACCCCGCCCTACTCCTGAACTCCCTATTTTAAAGTTAGCCACCACGGGAAAACCCCACAACCAAGCATGAAAATAATTCCCTTACTCTGGGCGGGGAAACCCCGCCCCTACTCCTGAACTCCGAACTCCCTATTTTAAAGTTAGCCACCACGGGAAAACCCCACAACCAAGCCATGAAAATATTTCGAGTGCAACTCCCACACCTAAGCTGTCAACCATCAACTAACAACTAACAACTAACAACTATCAACCATTTTCAAGTTAGACGCTTAACAGCTCACCAAGCTGAACCTGGTAACAAGGGGTTAACTGTCAACTGTCAACTGTCAACCACCAACCAACAACCATCAACTAACAACTAACAACTATCAACCATCAATGAAAGCTGAATCAATTAGAGTTCGCGGTATTGTACAAGGGGTGGGTTTTCGCCCCACAGTTTACCGTTTAGCGAAAGCTTACGGTTTATGTGGTGATGTTGGCAACGATGGAGAAGGAGTATTAATTCGGGTACGGGGAAGGGAAGAATCAATTACAGAATT
The DNA here is from genome assembly GCA_030066045.1 of Calothrix sp. MO_167.B12. Lineage (GTDB taxonomy): Bacteria > Cyanobacteriota > Cyanobacteriia > Cyanobacteriales > Nostocaceae > Calothrix_A. Next base: position 14,107 of record JASJCJ010000131.1, on the reverse strand, counting down.
TGTCACTAAATTACAGCAAGAATGTCCCCCCCTAGCCAAGATTACTCAACTGACACGCCAACCTTACCTGGGTGAGTTAAAATGCGATGATTTTGTCATTACTCACAGCGTCAACAGCCAAGTAAAAACAGCCATTTCCCCCGATGCGGCTACCTGTCCCCAATGTCAACAAGAAATATTTAGCCTCTACAGCCGCTACTACCGCTATCCCTTTACTAACTGCACCCATTGTGGTCCTCGTTTAAGTATTATCCGCAGCATCCCCTATGACAGATGCAACACTAGTATGGCGGCTTTCCCTATGTGTGATAAATGTGCTAAAGAATACAAAGATGTAAGCGATCGCAGATTTCACGCCCAGCCTACAGCTTGTCATATTTGTGGTCCCCAAGCATGGTTAGAAAGGGCTGATGGTAAACCAATTACAGCTTCTATGTTCTCCATGTTGGATGATGTGGATGCAGTATGTACCCTCCTACAAAAAGGGGAGATCGTCGCCATCAAAGGTATAGGAGGTTTTCACTTAGCTTGTGATGCGACTAATGATACAGTAGTACAAAAATTGCGTCAGCGCAAACATCGCTACCACAAACCCTTCGCTCTCATGGCGCGAGACATAGACATAGTTACAGCATACTGTCACATTAGTAATCAAGAACGAGAATTACTCACCAGTCCCGCAGCCCCCATTGTATTATTACAACAGAGACAAACAGACAAACCATCCTTTACCAAACCCCTCTCCTCCTCTATTGCTCCACAGCAAAGTACTCTCGGTTGGATGCTGCCTTATACCCCCCTACATCACCTCATTCTCAAACGGATGAACCGTCCCATAGTATTAACTAGTGGTAACATTTCCGACGAACCACAATGTATAGAGAACGACGAAGCAAAATCAAAATTAAGTCAAATAGCTGACTACTTTCTTTTTCACAACCGAGACATTGTCAATCGTGTAGATGATTCCGTAATCAGGGTAGTTAACCATCAGGTGCAAATTATTCGTCGTGCTAGGGGATATGCACCAGCACCCATCAATTTACCACCAGGATTTACCAATACACCCCCAGTGTTAGCTATGGGTGGGGAGTTAAAAAATACCTTTTGTTTATTAAAAAATGGACAAGCTATTTTATCCCAACACTTAGGGGATTTAGAAAATGTTACAGCCTTTAGTGCTTATCAGGAAACCTTGAATTTATATCTCAATTTATTTGAACATCAACCAGAAATCATAGCTATAGATAAACATCCAGAATATTTATCCACCAAGTTAGGAAAACAACTAGCACTAGCCAATCAAATCCCCATTGATAACATTCAACATCACCACGCCCATATTGCTGCTTGTATGGCAGAAAATAATCTTCCCTTAGATACTTCACCTATTCTCGGTATCGCTTTAGATGGACTGGGTTATGGAGAAAATGACACTTTCTGGGGAGGGGAATTTTTACTAGTAGATTACCAGCAATTTCAACGACTAGCAACATTTAAACCAGTAGCAATGATTGGTGGTACAAAAGCAATTAAACAGCCTTGGCGCAATACCTACGCTCATTTAAACTCCGCATTTAATTGGGATAAATTAACACAACAATATAGTGATTTAGCAATAGTTAAATTTTTACAAAACAAACCCCTAAAACTTATCGATAAACTCCTAGAGCAAAAAATAAATTCTCCTTTAGCTTCCTCCGTGGGGCGTTTATTCGATGCTGTAGCAGCTGCAATACAAATTTGTCAGGAAGAATGTAGCTATGAAGGGCAAGCAGCCATAGAAATGGAGGCTTTGGTACAAGCTACTGCCTTAGATAATGATGAAGAAACACTAAGTTATCCTTTTAATCTTGCCATTTTAGATAATATTTATTGTATAGATACAACCTCAATGTGGCAAGCCTTGCTTGATGACTTACAAAAACAAGTCTCTCCAGCAACTATTGCCACTAAATTTCACTATGGTTTAAGTCAAATTATTGTCAACATGGCACAAAAATTATGTCAAGAAAATGATATTAATCATGTTGCACTCACAGGGGGAGTATTTCAAAATAAAATTCTCTTAGAAAGAGTCAAAATGGGTTTAACAAAATTGGGCATCAAACCCATCACCCATAGCTTAATTCCACCTAACGACGGTGGTTTATCTCTAGGACAAGCAGTAATTGCAACTGCCAAATTCATCAACACTCTTAGTGAGAGGTAACAGGCAACAAGCAACAGACAACAGTGAGGTTTTTCACCTAAATCAATTCCAGGTAAATAAATATGTGTTTGGGAATCCCGGGTCAAATTATTGAAATTACTGACACCAATCATAAACTAGCAATTGTTGATGTTGCTGGAGTCAAACGTCAGGTAAATATTGCTTGTATTGTAGACGAACAACATCCACCAGAATCCTGTCTGGGAGATTGGGTATTAGTCCATGTCGGCTTTGCCATGAACCGCATTAACGAACAAGAAGCCGCCGAAACATTGAAACTCTTAGAAGAAATAGTTGCCGCACAAACAACAATTACTAATTAATTTTTTATACTTTTGGGATTATACAAAGCTCTTATCCTCTGCGCCTGGAGCGCCTCTGCGTGAGAAAAATTAAAACTTATTAACTTCATGAATCAAACATTATTACCTTACCAATTATGAAATACGTTGACGAATTTAGAGAACCAGAAAAAGCCCAAGCCCTACTCCAAGAAATAAAAAAACTCAGCAGTAACTCCCCACTCAAAATCATGGAAGTATGTGGCGGACATACCCATTCAATCTTTAAATATGGCATTGAAGAAATTCTTCCCCACAACATAGAATTAATTCATGGTCCCGGTTGCCCAGTATGTGTAATGCCCAGGGGTAGATTAGATGATGCAATTTATATCTCCCAGCAACCGAACGTCATTTTTACCACATTTGGTGATGCCATGCGAGTTCCTGGTTCCACCACCAGCCTCCTCCAAGCTAAAGCCAATGGTGCAGATATTCGCATGGTTTACTCACCCTTAGATAGTTTGAAAATTGCCAAAGAAAACCCAGATAAACAAGTAGTATTTTTTGCCCTTGGCTTTGAAACTACCGCCCCCAGTACAGCTTTTACCATTCTCCAAGCCGCCAGAGAAAATATTCCTAACTTTAGTATGTTTTCTAATCACGTCCTGGTGATTCCCGCCTTGCAAGCATTATTAGATAATCCCGATTTACAATTAGATGGATTTGTGGGACCTGGTCATGTAAGTATGGTAATAGGTACCCAACCATATGAATTTATTGCCCAAAAATATAGCAAACCCATCGTAATTTCCGGTTTTGAACCTTTAGATATTCTGCAATCAATTTGGATGCTATTGCAACAGATATCAGAACATCGTTGCCAGGTAGAAAATCAATATAACCGATTAGTTCAACCTGCTGGTAATACTATCGCCTTAAATGCCATGAATCAAGTATTTGAGGTGCGAGATAATTTTGAATGGCGTGGCTTGGGTGATATTCCTAACTCCGGGTTAAAAATTCGCCCAGAATATGCCCAATTTGATGCCGAAATAAAATTTACCTTACCAAATCAAAAAGTAGCAGATAATAAAGCTTGTCAGTGTGGAGAAATCCTCAAAGGAGTATTAAAACCCTGGCAATGTAAAGTATTTGGAACCGCTTGTACACCAGAAAATCCCATTGGTACTTGTATGGTTTCCTCTGAAGGCGCTTGTGCTGCTTATTATAAATATGGTCGTTTTTCTCAATCTTTCCAGGAACAAAGTACTGAAAAACCAAAAGTAACTGCATAAATTCAACTCTTTCATCTCTGCGCCTACCCTGCGGGAAGCCACTTCGTGTCTAATGCGCCTCTGCGTGAGATTTTCAACCCAATCATCAAGGAAATATTATGCCATTTGTTACCGTGCAAATTGCCAAAGGTCATTCTATCGAAAAAAAACGAGAACTAGCAAAAGCCCTTACCGATGCCTTAGTTTCAACAATGGGGACAAAACCAGAATGGGTGACAGTTCATATCGATGAATTTGAACGGGAAAATTGGGCAGTAGGTGGTACTCTCCATGTGGATAAACATAAGGGTAGACATATTGAAAAAGGGGTCTAATATCATGTGCCGATGAATACTAATAAAACCTCACCCGCCTACGGCACCCTCTCCTTAATAAGGAGAGGATAAGAGAGAGTTGGAGTGAGTCAAACAGGAATTATAAGTAATTAAGCGAAGAGGATATAAATCTCACACCTCCAGTAGTTGAAGTCAAATTTGGAGTATGTTAACTTACTTGCGGACTTCAACACTGACCCTTATTATGACCGTAAATCAAGAATATACCCTGGGAAATATTAGTCCCTTAATTCCTGCTGGTGATGATGTAGAAAAAGCCATAACTTTTTATGAACAAAGTTTAGGTTTCACTAAAATTCATCAAGAAGGAAGCCCCATCCACATGGCAATTGTAAAGCGGGATGCAGCAGAAATATTCTTGGTTAAAAATGATAATTACCAGTTAGCAAAATCTACAGCATTAAGGATATATGTCAACAACATCGAACAGTATTATACCGAATTAGAGACCAAGGAGGGAGAGATTATTCACCCCAATGGCAAACTAGAAACGAAAGCTTGGGGAATGAAAGAATTTGCAGTACTAGATCCTGCTGGCGTATGTTTAACATTCTATGAACCAGCAAACGTGGAAAATATTCCCAATTAAACCTCGTCTAGCGAGAAAATAGGGAGTTCGGAGTTCGGAGTTCGGAGTTCGGAGTTCAGGAGTAGGGGCGGGGTTTCCCCGCCCAGAGTTAGGGAATTATTTTCATCCTTGGTTGTGTACAAACGTTCATAAGGGGCTAACTTGAAAATAGTTAAGAGGCGCGGAGTTTGTAGGGGCGCATTGCGTGCTAACTTGAGGAATTAGTCACAAAGCATTTTCATCCTTGTTTGTGAAATTGTATCGTGGAGTACTAGCTTGAAAATGGTTGATAGTTGTTAGTTGTTAGTTGATGGTTGACAGCTTAGGTGTGGGAGCCGCAGTCGAGGTATTTTCATGCTTGGTTATGTACAAAGGTTCATGGGGGACTAGCTTGAAAAGAGTTAAGAGGCGCGGAGTTTGTAGGGGCGCATTGCGTGCTAACTTGAGGAATTAGTCACAAAGCATTTTCATGTTTGTTTGTGAGATTTTATCGTGGGGGACTAACTTGAAAATAAGGAGTTAGGAATGAAAACCAAAACGTAGTGCGATATCTATGGAGTCAATCTAAAATCCAAAATCCAAAATCCAAAATTGTATGAAAAATCCCCTCTTTCAAAAAATAGAACAACTCCGCCGTCGCCGGGGCAAAGTCCGTGATACTAACATCAACCTGGCACATGGTAGTGGTGGTAAAGCCATGCGGGATTTAATAGATGATATATTTGTCAACAATTTTGATAATCCCATCCTCTCACAATTAGAAGACCAAGCGAGCTTGAATTTACCTAGTCTCATGCAACAGGGAAATAGACTCGCTTTTACCACTGATTCCTATGTTGTCGATCCCCTATTTTTCCCCGGTGGAAATATTGGAGAATTAGCTATCAATGGCACAATTAATGACTTAGCTGTCAGTGGTGCTAAACCTTTATATCTTACCTGTAGCGTAATTTTAGAAGAAGGTTTACCCATCACAACCTTAAGAAAAGTTGCCCACAGTATGCAAACTGCGGCACAAACAGCCGGAGTGCAAATCGTCACTGGTGATACTAAAGTTGTACATCGTGGTGCCGCAGATAAACTATTTATTAATACAGCAGGTATTGGGGTAATTCCCACTGGAGTCAATATTTCTGCTCACAATATTCAACCAGGAGATGTGGTGATTGTGAATGGAGAATTGGGTAATCATGGTGCAGCAATTTTAATTGCCCGTGGTGAATTAGCATTAGAAACTAATATAAAAAGTGACTGTCAACCATTACATAATTTAGTAGAAACTATCTTGAAAGTTTGCCCCCATGCTCGCGCCATGCGGGATGCAACCCGGGGCGGTTTAGCAACAGTATTAAATGAATTTGCCCTCAGTTCTGATGTGGGAATTCGTCTGCATGAGCAGTCTTTACCTATTCGTGAAGAAGTGAAAGGAGTTTGTGAAATATTAGGTTTAGATCCCCTTTATTTAGCTAATGAAGGTAAATTAGTAGTGGTGGTAGAAAAGGAGAGCGCGGAAACAGTTTTATCTGCCATGAAATCTCATCCCGCAGGTCAGGATTCTTGTATAATTGGTCACGCGATCGCATCTCCTCCTGGTGTGGTTCTGCTCAAAACTATTTTTGGCGCGGAGCGGATTGTCGATATGTTAGTAGGGGAGCAATTACCACGGATTTGTTAAATGAATCAGGCTGTAGGGTGGGCATTGCCCACCTTACAATTATATAGCAATCCAAAATCTCAAATTGATTTTGTTATGCATGAATTAGGAATTACCCAAAATATTGTGGCAATTGTATCTGAACACGCCCAAGGTGCAAAGGTACAGAGGGTATTATTAGAAATAGGTCAGCTGTCAGCTATTATGCCTGATGCTGTGCGTTTTTGTTTTGATGTCTGTTCTCAAGGCACTGTTTTAGCAGGAGCTAAATTAGAAATAGTAGAGATTCCAGGTTTAGGTAAATGTTGTCAATGTGGCGCGGAGATTCCCCTAGAACAGCCTTTTGGTAGATGTGAGTGTGGTAGCACCCAATTAGATTTAATAGCTGGTGAAGAACTAAAAATTAAGGAAATAGAGATAGAAGAATTATGTGTGTAACCTGTGGATGTTCTGATAATAATAATACCAAAATTATTAACCCCGAAACTGGTTTAGAAACAGCAATTAATCATACAAAAATTAATCACAATGGGGATACTCAACATCATCATACCCATACTTTACCAGATGGAACGGTAATTACTCATAACCATGAACATAGCCATGAAGACAGCCATGAAGTCTCTGAAATTCATGCCAATATTCATGGCACTACTATATCTTTAGAACAGGATATTCTCGCTAAAAATAACTCACTTGCAGCTCAAAATCGCGGTTGGTTTAAAGGTCGTAATATTGTAGCCTTAAACCTGATGAGTTCTCCGGGAGCGGGTAAAACAACCTTGTTAACTCAGACTATTAATGATTTAAAAAATAAGTTAACTATTAGTGTAATTGAAGGGGATCAAGAAACTATTAATGATGCTCACAAAATTCAGTCAACAGGTTGTAAAGTTATACAAATAAATACGGGTACAGGCTGTCATCTAGATGCATCAATGATAGAAAAGGGCTTAGAAAAACTCAACCCACCTCTAAATTCAGTGGTGATGATTGAAAATGTGGGTAATTTAGTTTGTCCGGCTTTATTTGATTTAGGAGAAAATCTTAAGGTAGTAATTTTGTCTGTCACTGAAGGGGAAGATAAACCTATCAAATATCCCCATATGTTCCGTGCTAGTGAAGTGATGATTCTCACTAAAATTGATTTACTACCTTATGTGCAATTTGATGTTCAAAAATGCATTGAATATGCCCAACAGGTAAATCCTGGTATTAAGATTTTTCAAGTTTCTGCCCAAACAGGAAATGGTTTAGATAATTGGTATGAATGGCTATCTCACCAGGTAAATTACTTGAAAATAGGGTAACAGGGAGTTGAGATAAGCAGGTTGAGCGAAAAAGACTGTGGTCAAATAATAAGTAATAAGTAGGGTTTGCTGAATAACTGAAAAATATTGATGTGTCAATGCTTTGAGGCTATTTTATTGGGGCAGGCGTGCAAGGAAATAGGGGTTTGAGATTTAAAAACCTTGCATTGATCATTTTTTTTGGTAAAAAGAATAGAAAAAATCAGGGATGAAACTGTTGCCTGTTGCCTGTTGCCTGTTGCCTACCCTCACCCAAAGACTTTTTCAGCAAGCCCTAAGTAATAGGTATCTTGACCAAAAAATAGACTGGATACAATCCCTCGGACTCATACGTGGAGAGTCAAAAATGTTTTCTTTATATCATTAGCCCTTCGATTTATCGATGGGGGAAACTGATAACTGAAATGACTTGTGACTTCTGCATAGCGGTACTAGCATTATTCTCATCTTCAATTAAATCTTTTAAGCGATCGCCTAGTCAAGAATCATCGTTAACAAACTAGAGGAATGTATGAATATATGGTAATAAATTCTGGTCGTTATGGCTTCTTATACCACTAGACGAGATACATCAATTTTACGTTTTGTCACATAGGTTGATTTTTTAAGAATCGTATAAATTACAATAACTCTGCTTAGCCAAAATACGTCAGAAAGAATACAAGGGTGTTGTTGAATAAAGGGATGAATTATGAATCACAAAGGCACATTCTGCCTCCAGCAAAGTTGCCTTCTTCAATAAATTATGACGAAAGTAAAAAAATTTACAACACTTAACTTCAAATTTTGGGCAAAATCAGCTAAATTGTTAACTGCATCTTCATTAAGATGATTTTTTGAAAATAATTTTACCAATGAAGAGGTCGTAAGCCTTGTTTACGCCCTCTTGGTTGGATTGACGATATGGTTTGTCAGTTCAGGTGGTAATTTTAATTCTGGAAATCTCCTAAGAAGATTCTGCTCATATCTTATATCTACACTCTAGTACTCCATTTCATTAGTTTTGATCAGTCGCGGGTGTGAACGATCCCCGACTTCTATCCTAGGAATAGCTACTATGTGTGGATATTTATTCAGAAGTCGGGGAGTTTTTACCTAGCCCTCAGAACGAATGTAGTAGAGTACTAGAAGTCTGATTAGATACAGCCAAAGCCTGCCTGTATAGGCTAAAAGTTCTGATTTTTCGTGTTGTTGATAAAAATATAAATATATGTTTATTAACAACATTAAAAAACAGTATTAATACTTTGGTGCAAGATATCAGTCTAATCACTACAAAGTTCAGATGAAGAACAAATTTCTCAAAATAGTCACAGTAACGCTACTAGCCATTACTTTATTGCTAGTAGATTGCCTGCCACTGACGAGCCAAGGTATAGCCCTAGCTGCATCTTCAGATTCAGAGCCAGATCATCCGCCCAATATCTTGGTGATTATGGGTGATGACATTGGCTGGTTTAATATCAGTGCTTACAACAACGGCATTATGGGGTATAGAACGCCCAATATTGATCGCCTTGCCAAAGGAGGGGTTTTATTCACCGATTACTATGGTGAACAAAGCTGTACCGCTGGTCGTGCGGCCTTTATCACTGGTCAGGATACCATCCGGACTGGTATGACTAAGGTAGGTATTCCTGGTGTTAATATTGGTATACAGAAAGAAGACCCAACCCTAGCAGACCTACTCAAGCCTCTGGGCTACCGCACTGGTCAATTCGGAAAAAACCATCTTGGTGATTTAGATAAGTTTCTACCCACCAACCACGGATTTGATGAATTTTATGGCAACCTCTATCACCTGAACGCGGAAGAGGAACCAGAGAACGAAGACTATCCACCAAAAGGGATGTATCCTGCATTCGATTTGTATCGACCAAGAGGTGTACTCCATAGTTATGCCGACCAATCTCATCAGTGTGGAATTGGAGAGGAAGACATAACTAATAAAGATAGTCAAGGTCAACGAGTCTGCGATACTGGTCCTCTAACCAAAAAGCGGATGGAAAGAATAGATGAAGATGTTTTGGATCGTACCAAAAAATTCATTGCAGAAGCTACAACTGACAATAAGCCATTTTTTACCTGGTTTAACACTACTCGTATGCACGTCTATACTCACCTGAAAGAAGATTCTCAGGGAGTAACGGGGCAAGGAATTGAAGCAGACGGCATGGTAGAACATGATGGTCAAGTCGGAGAGCTTCTCAGTTTCATCAAAGACCAAGGTCTAGATGACAACACTATTATTATTTACACCACCGACAACGGCGCAGAAGTATTTGGCTGGCCAGATGGCGGCATGACTCCTTTCCGTGGTGAAAAGAATACCAATTGGGAAGGTGGTTTCCGTGTCCCCACTATCGTTCGCTGGAAGGATCATTTTCCAGAAGGTGTTGTTTCCAACGAAATAATGTCTCATATTGACTGGATGCCAACCCTTATGGCTGCCGCTGGTGTGGATGATATCCAAGGAAAACTTCTTGAGGGATATGAAGGATTTAATGTTCACTTAGACGGTTATAACTTCTTACCTTACTTAGAAAGCCTTAAATCAGGTCCCAATCTAATAGAAGACCCAGAGTTAAGGGAAAATTGTTTACCTAGCGCACAAGAGCTGAAGGATTATTGTCCACCCCGTCATGAGTTCATCTATTTCACTGATGATGGCTATCCATCAGCAATCCGGTATGACGACTGGAAATTAATATTTAGTGAGCAGCGGGAAGAAGGGTTTAATGTTTGGGAAGAACCCTATGTCAACTTGCGAGTTCCGAAGTTGTTTAACTTGCGCCGCGATCCTTTGGAGAAAGCAGACGTAGAGTCGGACAATTATGTTGACTGGCGTTTCCGCCGAATTTTCTTGCTAGGTCCTATTCAATTGAAGGTAGCTCAATTACTCCAGACCTTTGTTAACTATCCACCTCGTCAAAAACCTGCTTCTTTTAGTATTAATCAGATAGTAGATGGGGTAGTAACACAAATAAAAATAGATAGGCTAAAAGAAGAGTTTCCTGTAATTACAGGGCTAAGAAAGATCATCGAAAAGATACAGGAGATAGGCGCCGATTAAACCCTACTCATACTAATTTTCTTAATTCTTGAGAGAGAAGATAAATGTAGGTTGGGTTGAACTCCTGGGAAACCCAATTAAACCTTAGGCGTTGCTAAATCGTGGGATGATTTCGCCCAATTAAGAACATATTTTCGATGGTTCTACCCGCCGATTCATCCCGCAAAGAAAGCAACGCCAAACCTTAATAAGGTTAGTAAGGTGGGCAATGCCCACCCTACGCTAAATCAAGGGTTACAGACTCTAATTTTCTCAATAATTTTGTGGTGCAAGATATGAATCTTCCTGTTTTTCTTAACAACCATGAAACCTACTTTCAAGGTGTGTAAATCTAACCATGAACTTTAAAACTATGAACAGAAAAACTTTAGGATTTTTCCTTTCAGTTCTGCTCTCAATTTTTTGCCTGGGAGGAACTTTTGGATGTCTTCCTGCTCATGCAGCCGGTGAACAATTCTTAGACTCCTGGAATAATACTGGCAGGAAACAAGCAATCATAGATTTTGTCAACAAAGTCACTAATGATGGCAATTACTATGTTCTACCAAAGGATCGTATTGCCGTGTTTGATAATGATGGAACCTTATGGGCTGAAAGACCTCAATATTTCCAACAAGATTTTATAGAAAGCCAATCCGAATCTGTCTCTAAAGTCAAATTCAATAAACTTCTTAAAACGACTCAAAAGGAAATAGATACAAATGGAGCTGGTAATATTTCCGATGAGATCAAGTCTGTTTTAAGTGATATCGCGGTGTTTGAGGGAATAACAACAGATAGCTACATACAGCTAGCTCACGATTTTGTATATGGTGTTGGTGTATATGATAATATAAAGCATCCAGAGTATGATGCTGAATATATACAACTTACTTACAAGCCCGTAATTGACTTAGTCAAATACCTCAAAGCTAATGGCTTCAAAGTCTATATTTGTTCTGGAGGTGGAGTTGATTTTGTGCGCTCTTTTGCTGAAGATGCTTACGGTATTCCCCCGGAAAAAGTGATTGGTTCCGCCGTCAAAACAAAGTATGATGAAACCGAAGGACCTGGAGGAAACCTAGTTCGTCAAGCAATGCTAGCTCAGTATAATGACCAACAAGGTAAACCAGTAGGTATTGAACGTCATATTGGGAAAAGACCAATTCTCGCTGTTGGTAACTCTGGTGGTGATTTAGAAATGTTTAAATACACCAATGCTGATGAGGACAAATCCTTGATAGTGTTGATTAATCACGATGATTGCCAGCGGGAATATAAATACAACGATATTCCAGGTGGTGCAAATGGTGAAAATGAGTCTCTCGACGAAGCTCAAGGACGTGACAACTGGATAGTAGTCAGTATGAAAGACGATTTCCAAACTATTTTTGCATCAGATCCACAAAGACCAGATCCAAGCTGCCCTTCACAGTAGATTTTAGTACTGAGCCATATTTACCGGACGGTGCATTACGCTACCCTGCGGGAACGCTAAAAGCGAACGCGGCAGGACACCCTACTGGACTGACACGCCTAAAAATGTAGGTTGGGTTGAGCGGTAGGGAAACCCAACTACATATCTTGCACTTTCTCAATAAGCGTAAGGTGGGCATTGCCCACCCTACGAAATAATAAGGGTTACATACGATAATTTTCGCAATAATCATGTGGTGCAAGATGTGAACAACAAAGCTTTACTGGTGTTGGGTTTCATTCTTCAACCCAACCTACACTTAATGCATCATTTTAACCTTGCCATGCCACTACGTATTTTTCAAAAATCAAATAGTAATCCTATACCATCAGTAGTCAGCAGGGTGGGCATTGCCCACCTGACAACAAATTACAACAAATTACAACAAATTAAGTTGAAACCTTGGATTATTCAAAGATAAAAACCTTTATGAAAACTTTTTGGTTAAAATCACTCATTCTCAGTTTACTGACAATCTGCCTTTTTTTAGGTTCTTCCACAGAAGCAAAAGCATCTCCTACAGACAATACCTGTCCAGAGGGGATGGTATTTATTTCTGGTGGAACTTTTAACCTGGGTTCAGATGCTCACTATCCTTCAGAGCGTTCTGCCCAAGATATTACCGTTAATAGTTTTTGCATGGATAAATATGAAATTACTAACGCCAAATTTGCCCAGTTTGTCAAAGAGACAGGCTACATTACAGTAGCAGAACGTCCCTTATCAAAAGAGCAGTTTCCCGATTTATCAGACGATGGGAGAAAACCAGGCTCATTAGTCTTTCAGATGGCAGAACCAGGAGCAAAAAAAATCGGTTACTTAAGCTGGTGGAAGTGGACTCCTGGGGCAGACTGGCGACATCCTTTGGGACCACAGAGCAATATCAATGGCAAGGAAAATTATCCAGTGGTTCAAATTGCCTATGAAGATGTTGCAGCCTATGCTAAATGGGCAGATTTGTCACTGCCAACAGAAGCCCAATGGGAATATGCTGCTCGTGGTGGACTCAATGATGCTACCTATAGTTGGGGTGAGCAATACTCGGAGAAGAAGGCTAATACTTGGCAAGGATTATTTCCTGTTTTCAATACCAAAGCGGATGGTTACATTGGTACCGCACCTGTAGGGTCTTTTAAACCTAATGGCTACGGTTTATATGATATTACTGGTAATGTTTGGGAATGGACTTCAGATTGGTATCGTCCTGGTCACAATGATCAAGCTCACAGTTTAGATCCTACAGGTCCCTCTGAAAAAGAAAGCTTTGACCCTAGGGAACCAGGAGTTGCTAAACACGTAATTAAAGGTGGGTCTTATCTGTGTGCCCCTAACTATTGTAGTCGCTATCGTCCTGCGGCTAGGGAGTCTCAATCACCAGACACAGGGACGACACATATTGGTTTTCGCTTGGTAAAATCGTTTAACCAGCCCCTTGGTTGATGCAGTTAGCGCAAGCTATCGCTTTTAGTCAGAATTAGTGGTGATTAAAATTGTAGGGGCGCAAGGCTTGCGCCCAAACCAACCAATTTTAATATATACCAAACCCTAGTTCAGGGCGGGGAAACCCCGCCCCTCCTTCTTTCTTCTTTCTTCACGCACTTTAGCCTTAACTTTCCATAACTATTAATCCTATGGGTTCTAAGCATATATATCAGGGTGAGGGCTTATCTCTAATTCTCATCCATTTTTCTTTGAATACTTCTGGTTGCAGATAATAATCTTGGGAATTATTAGGAGGAGAATGCAACTTGAGAAACATCGTCATGGGATGAGGTGTTTCACTACTTAGGGCTTGCTGAAAAAGTCCCTTGGTGGGGGTAGGGAATAGGGAATAGGGAATAGGCAATAGTTCGGTGCCTCTTTTTTTCTATTCTTTTGATCAAAAAAAATTAGAGATGCAAGAATTTTAAACCTAAAATT
>JASJCJ010000130.1 GCA_030066045.1 Calothrix sp. MO_167.B12 | reverse complement strand
GGGTGAGGTGGGCACGGCATCATTACAGCAGTTTTCATCTATTTGAACCACATCTTCATGTAGGGGTTTAGCAGTGCTAAACCCCTACGGTGTGGTCTATTTACCTGAAAATCGCTGTAAGGTAGGGGACTGGAGTTTAGACTAAAGCGCGTGACCGCTATGCGGTCACGGCGCACAAGAAACTTGTATAAAAAATAAGGAAATGCCTGTGTTCTAGAGTTTAGATCAAAGGTAGGCGATCGTTAACTTTAGAAAGCATATGTGATTAGTATAAAATTCTTGTCAGGGTAGTCTGTGGTTAACACAGACCCCCTTGGGTGGAAGATGGGAGAAGAATCACCAACTCTCACCTACCAATATGAAATTTGACAAACTAGAAGAATTTCGTCAAGCAGCATACAAGTATTTGGGTAGAGCCCATGATGCAACCTTTGAACTAACAGATGCAATATTACTGACTCGTAACGCCTATAGTTTGGCAGATTTATCCCTATCACCAGTATTTAGACGTAAGTGGTCAAGCATCTATGAAGCATTACAAGATAGCAGACCACAACGACAGAAATTGATGCAGTTGTACATCAAACAGATGCCTACACAAGGTCGTCTTTTGTTAGCAGGAGACCACACAGCATGGTCACGCCCAGATGCAGTGACTCTACAGGAGAGGACAATTGAACACAGTAGTGTCACAGTTGGAGGAAATAAACCAATTACTATCGGTCAAGGTTACAGCACCATTGCTTGGATACCAGAAGATTCGGGCAGTTGGGCGTTACCCTTGAGACATGAGAGGATTACCAGTTGGGAAACTCCCATAGAGAAAGCGACTTGGCAATTACAACAAGTATGTGAACATTTACCAACTAGACCAATTACAGTTTGGGATAGTGAGTATGGTTGTGCCCCTTTTGTTCACAAGACAGCCAAGATCAAAGCAGATATTCTGGTACGTTTGCGTTCAAACCTATGCTTATGGGGTCCACCACCAGCATATTCTGGTAGGGGAAGACCCAGGAAACATGGTGACAAATTCAAACTAAATGAGCCCTCTACATGGAGTTCCCCCACTCAAAGTTTGGAAATGAATCATAGAAAACTCGGACGGGTCAAAGTTAGCTTGTGGTCAAATTTACACTTCCGTAAAACTGCTACACGCTCCATGTCTATTATTAGGGTTGAGCGTCTAGATGAGCAAGGCAATTTGAGGATATTAAAACCCTTGTGGTTGGCTTGGATAGGAGAACAAATGCCTTCCCTAGAACAAGTTTGGCAACTTTACTTGCGTCGCTTTAATGTTGACCACTGGTATCGTTTTTTGAAACAACGCCTACATTGGACACTTCCTAAGTTCAGTACCCCTAAACAATGTGAGCGATGGAGCGACCTAATGCCAATCATAACTTGGGAATTATGGTTGGCTCGTGATATCGTCACAGATAACCCTTTACCTTGGCAAAAGTCATTAGATAAAATGACCCCTGGGAGGGTTGCCCAAGCTATGGGAAGTATTTTAGCGGTGATTGGTACTCCTGCTGGTTCACCCAAACCTCGCGGAAAGTCCCCAGGCTGGAAAAGGGGACAACCACGACAACGTAGAAATCGCTATCCCATAGTTAAAAAAACTACACCTAAACCCCCTAAAGAGCAACCAAAATCTGCTTAACATCAAAGATTTTTCTATTTGAAGCTTGTGTCATATTAACTCAGCCTTCCTGGGTCTTTTCTTGCTGCTTAGTCTAAAGTCCAGTAGGGGAGCAATGCAAAAATATTGTGGATGCCGTGCCCTTACAGTGGAATTTCTTTTTTGGTATTTCCTAGACTGGTATTTTGTACCAAAGTATTAATACTATTGTTGTTCAGGAAATATGTAAATTGGATTCTGGTTTCATTTAGGTCGAGAAGGACATTTTTTATCGCCTAACAATAGGCTACCGCATCCCAGAGAAGGTTGATTCCTCAACATGGCATCTACATTAAAGGCAAACAAGTTGTAAACATTGGCAATTTTATCTGCTTTGGGTTTGTTTTTAATTCCCCTAGCAATAATTTGGGAACTGATGGGAGCGCGTCCAATTCGCAGTCGTAGTTTCTCGGCTGTACGGGTTCTGAGAATATGAGCCATGGGTACGCCACAGCTAGTATTAGCAGACAATTGGGAAGCAATACAGTATTGATTATCTGGAGTGTGCTCGCGGCGATGAATTGCCACAACTTCCCCTTTGTCATTAAATAGGGGAGCGCCATCCATAGATTCACGGGTTTGGATTTTGTAAGCTATACCGCGAATACTATCCCCGTGGGGTTTGCCAGGAGTTTCGGATAAGATTGCAGTTTTTTCAGTGATTCTGCTGCGGCGAGGACTTTTGTTTTTGGGGTTGGGCCAGCCAGAAACATATAATGAATCTGTTTGTCTTAGTTGCTGGGAATTTCCTAAAGGTGCTACAACATGGTCTGCATCACTGTTAAACTTGACCAGTGCTAAATCCAAATCCTGGGCTTTTTGACTCAATTCTCCCTCATCTAATGCCAAGGAACGAAAACTGGAATTATCTTTGCTTCGGTCTACTACATGCATTTTCCCATCACTGGTACGCACTCCGTAAAATACTCCTTGGGTTTCCACCACGTCCTTTGCTGTCAGGACATAGTATGTTTTTCCCCGACGGGCTACAATTACCCCAGAACCAGTTTCCCAATTCTGGGGGGGTTTTTGAGTTTTTTTATCTAGTTGACGGGCAATGACTACCGTAGCCTGGGAAGCTACAGCATCTACTTCATGTTCTGCTAATGATGCTAGTGCAAATGTATGGACAAGTGCGATCGCTATTACTGTAACGATCGATAAAATTATATGACGTAGGCGTTGATCAAATTTCATTTTTTATGGGCAGGTTGTAGAATTTTTCTGTGGGGCTGAGGTGGGAATCTGTAAATTTATACAGCGATCGCTTCTTGGACGGTTTCCTTCAGGAGCATGGTCGTACTGAAAGCTTACATATATAAAATCTACACATAAAAAACTCTAATTTCCTATGGATTAGATTACGTTTTTAGACAAAATAAATAACGAATGAGCTTTTACCAATTCCCCATCCCCTAATCCCATGTTTCTAGTTAAACCCAAAGAAACCCTATCCATGCATACCCGCGATGGGGTGCGCTTGGATGCAGATATATATCGTCCCGATAGCAATGAACAGTTTCCCGTATTACTGATGCGCCAACCCTATGGTAGAGCGATCGCTTCTACTGTAGTTTATGCCCATCCTAGTTGGTATGCTGCCCAAGGTTATATGGTGGTAATTCAAGATGTGCGAGGACGGGGAACATCAGCAGGTAATTTTCAACTTTTTGCCCATGAAATTGCTGATGGGGAAGATACGGTCAATTGGGTAGCAAATCTACCTGGTAGTAATGGCAAGGTAGGGATGTATGGCTTCTCTTACCAGGGAATGACTCAGCTATATGCCGCAATTGCTAAACCCCCGGCACTGAAAACTATTTGTCCGGCAATGGTTGGTTATGATTTGTACACAGATTGGGCCTATGAAGGTGGAGCATTCTGTTTGCAAACTAATTTGGCTTGGGCAATCCAATTAGCAGCAGAAACGGCTCGATTGCGCCAAAATAAACCAGCTTATCAGGAATTATCTGCTGCTGCTCGTAATTTACCTTTACATAACCCAGAAATATTGAAAAACCTGGCTGCTGATTCTTTTTATCACCAGTGGAGGGATAATCCTCAGCCTAATACTTACTGGGAGCAGCTTTCCCCTAAAACCCACTTCCAAGATGTAGATTTACCCATGTTCCATATTGGTGGTTGGTTTGATGCTTATCTCCGGGGAACCATGAATTTATATCAGGAGATGGCAGGCCGCAGCCAATATCGCCAACAGCTATTAGTGGGACCCTGGACTCATTTACCTTGGGGACGAAAGGTGGGTGAAATGGACTTTGGTAGTGAAGCCATGAGTCCTGTGGATCGGATGCAAATATGTTGGTTTGACCAGTTTCTTAAGGGAAAAAATACCGGGTTACTAGATGAAGTGCCTGTATGGTTATTTGAAATGGGAACCAATATGTGGCAAGGATTTTCCAAGTTAAATACATCAAACCAGAAATCTTATTATTTGTCTAGTACTGGGTTAGCTAGTATACGAGAAGATGAAGGTAGCCTTACCCCCCAAGCTGGGAAAATAGCGATGGAAGATGTATTTGTTCACGATCCTTGGCGACCAGTGCCATCCTTAGGAGGTCATGCCGCACTAGCCGCCGGGGTATTTGAGCGATCGCACATTGATTGTCGTTCAGATGTGCTGACTTACACTACCGAACCAATGGCAGATAATTTATATTTGGCAGGGGAAACAAAGGTAGAGATTTGGTGCAAATCGGATCGTAGTCATTATGATTTATGTGCGGTTTTATCTGAAGTTTACCCTGATGGCAAAGTATATAATTTAGCTCAAGGCTATTTGCGCTGCCAGCAAAAGAGTAGTCAAAATATATTTACCAAACGAGCGATGCTCCCAAGGGGAGCCGTCCAAAGGACGATCGCATTACAAGCAACTTGTGCCCGTATTGCTAAAGGTCATGCCTTGCGTCTCAGTTTGAGTGCAGCCTGTTTTCCCGCTTATAGTATGAATATTGGTCAAGATTCAGGGAAAAATCTGGATGCAGAGATTATCACTATGACAGTTAAATCTGGAGGTAGTTTCCCTTCCCAAATTCTCTTACCTACAGTACCACCTTCCAATTAAACAATTCGTAATTCGTAATTCGTAATTCGTAATTACGTTTTGTAATGGGGATTTAAACCCCAACACAAAACAAACAACCCGTAGGGGATGGGGTTTAAAACTCCTAGGAGTATAGATAAAATTTAGAATGAAGAATGAAGAATCAAGGGACTTGAAACGATAGATTCATTTTTGACGAGAGAACCCGCGACGACGGAAGTCGCAAGGGAACGCGCGAGTCGTGACTCTCAACGGATGTAGCTTGCTTCCCCGTAGGGGTATCCACACGGCTTATATCCAGTCTATTTTTTGGTCAGCAAAAAATGTATATAAAAACTAAAACATACAATTTAACTGTATCTGAATTCCGACGTTTAATTAGTGCCGACTACTTCAAAAGGATGAAGTGGTTCTTTATTATTCTAATTATTTTCTTGCTGTTTAATGTTTTTTTGGTATTTTTTTACAATGAAGCATTCTGGCAGATACTGATACCATTACTGATCTTGGTTTATTTGACAGCAATACCATGGATGGTTAGTAGTAAAGGTCAATCCAAATTAAACTTTATGAGTAGGTATTGTGAGATTGATGAAGATTTTTTTACTGTATTCTACGAAGATGGTAGTATTGTCAAGCTAAAATTCGACCATTTTATTAAAGCTATCAAGCGGTCAGAATATTATTTTTTTTATATTACCAACAATCAATTTCACTATTTACCATTGGCAGCTTTAGAAACAGAACAAGATATCCATCGATTGGATTTATTTTTAAAAGGTAAGCAATTAATTAAATTATGGTAAATTCTGTATTGAAAATAGGGAATAGGGAATAGGGAATAGGGAATAGGGAATAAGTAAGAGATATTTTCATCCTTGATTATAAGATTTTATTGTGGAAGACTGTCATGAAATATGTACTCCCATTGCTGGTATTAATAACTTCTTTTTTCTTGGTAAACCCAACAGCAGAAGCATCAATGCCAATATGTCATAACTATAACAGACACAAAATCTGTATCCTTAGTATTAAACGCAGTGCTAAAAATTACTGGGAATATAGAGCAACCGTGAGTGTAGATGGAGTTACCCAACCTCCACAGGTATATAACTGCCGTAATCGCACTAAACTACAAGATAATGGAAAAATTTTGCAATTTCAGCCTAATGACCCTGGTGTATTTATATGTAGCTTTTTCCGCAATTCAGGATAATTCAGATTTTACCAATAAAGGTTAATTGATGAGTCGTTCATGAAAAATAACATAATTTGCCTTACCTTGTCCCTTAGCACGATACATGGCAATATCCGCATCTCGTAGAATTAATCCAGGCTCTTCATAATGATGGCTACTTAAACTAATGCCAATGCTGGCTGTGGTTAATATCTGATGTCCATTTACATCTAAGGAAGATTCTAAGGTTTCATGAATACGTTGAGCGATGTGAATAGCAACTGTAATATCTACAATATCTTCCAGTAAAATGGCAAATTCATCGCCACCAAATCTGGCTATGGTATCCCCACTACGCAAGCATGACTCTAAACGTCTGGCTGTGACTGCTAAAAAATCATCACCCATGCTATGTCCAAAGCGATCATTAATTGCTTTAAAACCGTCCAAATCTAAGAATAAAACAGCAAATTGATAATCTTTTTGCCGTTTGCTTCTTTCAAAGGCTTGTTGTAAACGATCCTGAAATAAGACTCTATTTGGCAATAATGTTAGAGAATCATAAAAAGCATTGCGAAGCAACTGAGCTTCCACCTGCTTACGTTCGCTAATATCTTGAAAGACTATAACTGTACCAGTAATATTGCCGTTGCGATCGCGAATAGGTGTAATACTATCTCCAATGGGTATTTGTGAGCCGTTTTTGGTAATCAGCGTACAATTATCCGGTAAGTCAACCTTCTCACCCGTTACTATCACTTGGTGGACTAAATTCTCTAGCCCTTCTCCTGTATGTGAGTCTATAATGCTCAATACTTGTCCTATAGCTTGACCTAATACTTCCTCTTGCTGCCATCCAGTCAATAATTCAGCAATGGGGTTCATCAGCTCAATACAATTATGGGTATCTGTGACGACAACTGCACAACCCATACTGTTAATAACTGTTAACCATTTTTGTTGTTGTTGCTGCACTCTGCTGGCAATGTGATGTTTGTGAAGAGCTATTTCGATCGCAGCATATAACTCTCTTTCATTATAATGTTTTAAGATGCAATCCCCATGCTCCCGAAAATAATTGTTATTTAATCTTTGTTCTTCAGAAGAATTTGCTAAATACAATACAGGAATATTAAATTGTTGTTGGATTATATCTGCAATTTGTATGCTATTTATCTTTCCAGATAAACAGATATCGATTAATACCAAATTAGGAATTGCTTCAGATATTCTTTCAATTACATCTTCTCCAAAATTGGTAATCACTGATACTGTATAACCTAATTTATTTAATCTTTGTTTTATATCTATACCTATGATATTTTCATCCTCGATAACTAGGATTTTGAGAGCAGTCATTTTAGAATCACCTATGGAGAAAGGCTGAGATGTTAATTTTAATAGCCAATTCATCTATTGGTTAATATTTCTAGGAACATAAATATTATAACTAAATGGCTATGTATTTTATAGATCAATCAAAGCTCATTCACATAAACGTTCAATTTTGCCATCGCCTAATTATTTAATAATATATACATTCTGTACTGAATATTATTTTTGTTGTAAAAAATACTAGTAAATTCCACATTTATGTTTTTTAATTTAGTATAAAAAAATATATTTTTGTGCTTTCATCAAGGATTAACTCTGATTCACTACTATTATTTATCCTGTATTTTTATATACGTAATTTATTTTTTGTTTTGTAATATTCAATGATTTATTAGCTTTTCGAGGTTATATGTTTAATAATGAAATATGCTTATTTATGTTTTATACATTAAATATATAGTCATTTTCAAAGATTGTATTATTTTTTTTTGCTAACAACGGTAAATAATGTAACAAAAATTTAGAAATCTTTGGCAGAGTAAATAGAAACAATCATTTTAGTTATCAAATCACCCACAGATAAAATTTCCTTGGGATAGGTTAGTAGTTTACCCAAGGAAATGTTGTCAAAAAAATCAAGATTTAGTTATAACTACTGAATAGTTACAGATGGAGAGCGACTTCTAGTTACATCAATGCTAATTTTTCCGCCAAAATCTGGAATTGGGGCAGCTGGTTTACTTAAAATAACTTGGACTTGGGTAATGCGATCGCTCTGTTTTAGGATAGAATCGGCAAGGGTTTCTACCAAGCGTTCTATTAACACAAATTTTGAGGTTTTGACCAAATCTTTAACTAAGGTAATAATGCTGCGGTAGTCTACAGTGTTTTCAATATCGTCGGTTTTCGCTGCTGGGGATATGTCTAACCATAGTTTGACATCAACCTCAAACCGTTGTCCTAATACCTGTTCTTCTGGTAAATAGCCAGTGTAACCATAGGCGCGGATTCCTGTTACGTGAATGCAGTCCATATATTGAATGCTAATTGTCAAAGGTGATTTTGCCTTTAGGATTTTAAATCAGCTGATGTTGTGTGCGAACAATTATCCCTCAAATTTCAGATATCATGGCAACTAGTTATCAGAATATAAATCAATTTTGGGCTGCGATCGCAACACAAACTTTGCAGCATCTGGGATTAAAAACGGCGGTAATTTGTCCTGGTTCTCGTTCCACTCCCCTAGTTGTTGCCTTTGTGGAAGAATCGCCGGATATTGAGGTAATTTCCATTCTGGATGAACGTTCTGCTGCATTTTTCGCTTTAGGAAGGGCAAAAGCCACCGGATTACCTAGTGTTTTGGTGTGTACATCTGGTACAGCAGGGGCAAATTTTTATCCAGCGGTGATTGAAGCCAAAGAAAGTCGCGTACCATTGTTATTATTAACCGCCGATAGACCCCCAGAACTACGGGATTGCCATTCTGGACAAACTATAGATCAGTTGAGGTTATATGGCAACTATCCCAACTGGCAAGCAGAGTTAGCCGTACCCACACCAGACATAGAAATGCTAGGGTATGTGCGACAAATGATAACCTATGGTTGGGAGCGATCGCTTGCTCCTATTCCTGGGGTGGTACATTTAAATGTTCCTTTTCGAGATCCCCTGGCACCTATTCCCCATCGAGATCAATTGCCATCCCAATCCCTAGAATTATTGCAATCACAATGGCAACCAGAAGAGTTTTTTGCTGGAGTCACCAATACAAGTCAATTACCAATTAGCAATTCTCCATTACCAATTCTTCCAGAGTGGCAGCAATGCGATCGCGGTATAATTATTGCGGGAGTAGCTCAACCTCAGCAACCCCAAGTATATTGTCATGCGATCGCTCAATTAGCTGCAAGTTTACAATTCCCAGTATTAGCAGAAGGATTATCCCCAGTTAGGAATCACGCTGACATTAATCCCCAGATTATTTCTACCTATGACTTGATTCTTCGCAACCCCCAACTAGCAGAGCAATTAACACCGGAAGTAGTAATTCAAATTGGGGATATGCCTACCAGCAAACAATTACGTCAGTGGTTGAGTCGCATATCAGCTAGACGTTGGGTAATTGATTCTAGCTACCAAAACTTAGATCCCCTCCACAGTAGAACCATCCATTTGAGAGAAAGATTGGAGGAGTGGGGGAGTGGAGAAGTGAAGGAAAATAGAAATTCCCCATCCTCGTCCTATCTAAAAATGTGGTTGTCAGCAGAAACACGAGTGAGACAGGCAGTGGACAAATGTTTGGTAGAGATGGAAGAAATATCAGAGGTAAAATTAGCTTGGTTTCTTTCCCAGAATTTACCACCAGCCACACCAATATTCATTGCCAATAGTATGCCTGTGCGGGATGTGGAATTTTTCTGGAAACCCAACAATTCCCAGGTAATACCATTTTTTAATCGGGGTGCCAACGGTATTGATGGTACATTATCCACCGCCTTGGGAGTTGCCCATCGCCAACAAAGCAGTGTAATGTTGACCGGAGATTTAGCTTTACTACACGATACCAATGGCTTTTTGATCAGCAAAAAGTTTGTCGGTCATTTAACCATCATTTTGATTAACAATAATGGTGGTGGCATCTTTGAAATGTTACCCATTGCAGAATTTAATCCACCCTTTGAAGAGTTTTTTGCTACTCCCCAAGATATTGATTTTACCCAGTTATGTGCTACCTATGGAGTGGAATATAAATTAATAAACTCTTGGCAGCAGTTAAAGAATCAATTAAACCCCCTACCCAAGCAAGGAATCAGGGTTTTAGAATTACAAACAAATCGTCAACTAGATGCAAGATGGCGGCAGAAAAATTTAGATACGTTTGCAGCTAGTGGTCTGTCTCATAAGTTCTGAAGGGTAAGAAATGTAGTGGGAGCGTCTCGCTCCCTGCTGACAAAAAGCGTCTCGCTCCCTGCTGACAGAAAGCGGGCAAGATGCCCGCACTACAAATTTAAACATTTGGGATGCTCCCGAATAGAAACCCATAGGCACCGAACTATTGCCTATTGCCCATTCCCTATTCCCTACCCCCACAATCATGACTTTTTGCTGCCAGCCCTATTATAGATAGGGACTGCGCTGAAGATTGTTCAAAAGTTTTGTAAAGAGCGTTGAGCTTCTGCTGATACTGCTTCTACTTCATCTTCAGCAAGAGTTTCTAAGATAGATTGGGCTTGTGCGCCTCCCAAACGATTTAAAGCCTGCACCAGTCGAAAGCGTAATTGCCAGTCGGAATGGTTAGCGTAGGGGAGCAACAAAGGAATTGCTTGCATATCGCCTAACTCCCCTAAAGAGCTAATGGCAGCAGTTTTGATTAATTCATTATCTGATACCAGTGCCTCTTGCAATAGTGTAAAAGCACGAGTATCTCCCAACTCTCCTAAGGCCGCAATAATACTAAATTGAACTATCCATTCACCAGTAGTCTGGTACAAATGTTGTAAATCATCAAATGCTACACTCAACTTCAGAGCACCCAGACAGTCAGCTGCAGCTGCTTGAACATCTGGTTCTGGATCGTTGAGCAAGCGATCGCGTAATATCTTTAAAGATACATCTAAATCTTGCCCACCCAAAGTATCTAATTGGCTAATAGCTGAATAACGAACGCGAGAGTTTGGATCGTCGATCGCACCTTTAATTAACTCAAAACCGATATTTGGTTCTAGCTGACGGATTTGATTAACAGCCCGCAAGCGTGCACCTAAGTCTTCAGAACTTAACAACTCCTTGACAGATTCGGGGGTAATACTCATTTAATCATCCTGGTTTTGCAAATAGTGAGTGGGGATTGAATCAGGCAGGAGGCAAGAGGTAGGAAGCACCCATGTAGAAAAGAAAGTCCCCTCTTTCAAGAGCGTAGATTGGAGCAAAAAATAGACTCTCATCAAACCGTGTGCATACCTCTACGGGGAAGCAAACTATATCCGTGGAGAGTCAAAAATGTTTTCCTTATCTCATTAGCCTCTTGATTTATCGATGGGGAAGACCGAAGGTTGCTTATGCCGGGGTTCACCCTTTCGGCAGTTACTCCACTTGGGGAGACCTCAAGACTATACTGCCTCACCACTGCAACTTCTCACTGATAACTGATAACTGAAATGACTCCCCACCACACTTATCCGGTGTTCTCTATAAGCTTCCTGTTGCCTAGAATCTAAAATCTAAAATCTAAAATTTTTCAATTAATCGTGGCTGGCTGCCATAGCGCGAATGATATCACCACGGGTAAGGATACCAACTACTTTTTCCTCACTATCAAGTACTGGCAATCGATGTACATTGCGATCGCTCATTATTTTGGCCGCTTGTTTGAGCAGTGTATCGCTCTTTGTCGTAATCGGATTCTTGCTCATTGCATCCCCGACATTTTGTCCTAGTGCTTTATGCAAATCCCGTTCGTAAGTGGCAGGATTTTGGAGATAAATTACACTATCTAGAAACATAATATATGCAGGTGGAGTTATGCCAGTTTCTTGCCACATTAAGTCCGCTTCCGAAATAATGCCCACCAATTTACCAGCATCATCCACAACAGGTAATCCACTAATACGTTTTTCTGCCAAAATCTGAATGGCTTCTTTGAGAGGTGTTTCGCGCCGGACAACAATTGGATCACGGCTCATTACATCGGCAACAATGTTAGGCATTTGCTTGTTAAGACCTTTTATCAATCACTTTGGCATTATTGTAGAAAATTAGCACTCTTGACCAGATAGGGCGCAATAGATTGTTACTTGCAATGATTTGGATCAGGAGTGTAGACGCTCAAAGAGCGGCTACGGTGCAGGGTATGAGTAGGGGCGGAGTTTCCCCGCCCGGAGGGAAGGAGTGATGTAGTAGGGGCGGGGTTTCCCCGCCCGCGAGGTTTCCCCGCCCGCGAGGTTTCCCTACCCGGAGGATAGGAGGGGAAAAATTAACAGTAGAGAAGCGATCGCATCCCTACTGTTAAGTTCAGTTAAATTAATTGAAATTTCCGGAATTATCTCCGTCTGGAGGTAGTTTGTCGGAGTTCCAGTTTTTCTTTCTCTTGGCGACGGCGATCGCGCCAATCTGCTAGGGTTAAATAACCAACGCCACCTGTTACTACTATCAGCAGTACAAAGGCGACTAAAGCCAAAATACTCAGGAATGGACTTTCCACGGTTCTCTTATAGTCCGTTGCGTCCCCAAACTACCATAGCAATCGACCATGTGAAAAGGGTCAACAGTGAAACCCAACCTAATGTCAAAATCATAGCGATCTTTCTGTGCCAATTTACAAAACGACTTCAATCTTTATCATACTGGGAATCCCCACATTAGAAGTAAGGAGTAACAAGTAACCAGTGGGGGAGTGGGAAATTGCTAGGCATTCTCAATAATAAATTGTCCATCTCCTAGAGCTTATTACAGGGGTGAAACCCTTATTATTGAGTTTATTTGTTTACCATTTTTGGTAAATATTTTAATAATTAATCTCAATAAAGTCGATTATTCTCCTCATCGATGATCATTGCCGCGATCGCGAAGCGCGCCCTACTGCCCAATCCAACTTCGTTGGATTGCTTTGCAACTTCGTTGCAAAGAGGTGCGATGGAATCGCACCTGGCAGTGTTACGGGCGATCGCAATGACTAATCCCACGATGCCGGTTGTGCAGAAAAATAGTGCCAAAGATACATCTAAAACTTGCAAAACCATCATTTTTTTAATCCAAACTTGGAATTTGTAAAAGCCCAAAAATAACAAGATTATTTGTGAGTACAGCCATTCAGAAATATGTACGTAAGTAATTAGAAAGAGAAAAAATAATAAAAAGCTAGTACTCGCATATGCAATCAACTTACACATGATTAATTTTTAGCTTTTAAATCTTTCTCTTTTCTCAATTGTTTAAACGCTTGGGATTAGATGGTACTAAGAGGATGTTTGAAAAGTCGGCAATTGAGTAAAAAAACTCTCAGGGCGTAAGCTGTTAATAAGTAAATACAACAGCACCACGCTCGTGCAATGAGTAAATCATACTCTACCAACCTTACCCAAGACCAATGGGAACTTATTGAATCTTTGATTCCAGCACCATTACCTGGTGGTCGTCCAAGAGAAACGAATATTTGGAAGGTGATGAATGCCATTTTTTATGTTCTATATGAGGGATGTCGGTGGCGAGCATTACCTGGCGACTTTCCAAACTGGCAAACCGTTTACACATATTTTCGTAACTGGCGCAAGGATGGAACGTGGGTAAGAATGCATGACAGATTACGGGAGTGGACTAGGGTTGGTTCGGAGCGATCGCGCCCGCCCCTCTGAAGCTATTGTGGACAGCCAAAGTATCATGCATTGCAGCAATGGTGAGTGAAGCAGTCGGTGGGGTTTTGGTAATTTGGTTATTTCTCAAACTGCTGCTTACGTTTGTAGGTTGCTGTTTAAGGAGTTGAAGAAAGCTGTTTAATTTTAAACTCCCCTCTATGGATGGGGGGTTTAACTTGCTAAAGTGAAGAAAAGATGTCCCATTTTTGATTTTATGACTTCTGCTGCTCCAGTTAAAACTGAGTATGAGGCAATTATTGGCTTAGAAACCCATTGTCAACTCAGTACCAATACTAAAATATTTTCCGATAGTTCTACCGCCTTTGGTTCTGAACCAAATACTAATATTGACCCGGTGTGTATGGGTTTACCTGGAGTGTTGCCCGTACTGAATGAAAAAGTCTTGGAATATGCAGTAAAAACGGGTTTAGCTCTCAATTGTCAAATCGCTAGCTATAGCAAATTTGACCGCAAACAATATTTTTATCCAGACTTACCCAAAAATTATCAAATCTCTCAATACGATTTACCCATTGCTCAACATGGTTGGTTAGAAATCGAATTAGTAGATAAAGATGATCATGCTACTCGCAAGAAGATTGGCATCACCCGCTTACACATGGAAGAAGATGCTGGTAAGCTAGTTCATGCGGGAAGTGACCGTCTTGCAGGTTCTGCTTACTCCCTAGTTGACTATAATCGTGCGGGTATACCCTTAGTTGAAATTGTCTCCGAACCAGATTTACGTTCCGGACAAGAAGCTGCTGAATATGCCCAAGAATTACGCCGCATTGTACGTTACCTTGGTGTCAGCGATGGTAATATGCAAGAAGGGTCTTTGCGTTGTGATGTGAATATTTCTGTGCGTCCTGTGGGACAAAAGGAATTTGGCATTAAAGTAGAAATCAAGAATATGAACTCCTTTAGTGCCATCCAAAAAGCGATCGATTATGAAATTGAACGCCAAATTGCAGCCATAGAAGCTGGTGAAAAGATTTTCCAAGAAACTCGCTTGTGGGAAGAAGGTTCCCAACGCACTATTAGTATGCGTAGTAAGGAAGGCTCCAGCGATTACCGCTACTTCCCCGAACCCGATTTAGCACCCATTGAAGTATCTGTAGAACAGCTAAACCAATGGCGGGGAGTACTACCAGAATTACCAGCACAAAAACGCCATCGTTATGAAAGTGAATTGGGACTTTCTGCATATGATACGCGGGTGTTAACGGAAGAAAGCCCCACCGCTGAGTATTTTGAAGCTACAATTGCAGCTGGTGCTAATCCCAAACAAGCTGCTAACTGGATTACCCAAGATATTGCGGCCTACTTGAATAAACAAAAACTGACTATCTCTGAGTTGGCTTTGACACCAGAAAATCTTGCCAAAACCATCTCTTTGATTGACAAGGGAACCATCAGTAATAAAAAAGCTAAGGATAAGCTTCCAGAATTATTAGCTGGTAAATCTGCGGAGGAGGCTTTTAAAGGTGCAGAGCAAATTTCCGATCCTAGTGTCCTAGAGCCAATAATTGACAAAGTAATTGCGGACAATCCCACAGAGCTAGAAAAGTATCGTGCAGGGAAAACCAAACTTCTGGGATTCTTTGTGGGTAAAGTTCTTAAGGAAACTGGTGGACGTGCCGATCCGAAGCTAACCAACCAATTAGTAGCTAAAAAGTTGAATAGCTAAGTATTATTTCAGGAGGATGGGTAGTAAGCTTGACCTAGTTGTTGATTTTGTCAACAAGTTTAGACAGTTGTAGACAATTGTCAACGTTTTTGATGTATTTAGGACTTACGCAGCTGGCATATTTTTTCTGTAGGGGAGGCAAAATGCGGTGTAGATTTTCTACCCGCATTATTGCCGTTGCGTGACGCTACGAGAATATTTGAACGTAGCAATCAGACTTGTAACGTCACGCACCAATCACCGATTGTGACAATTGCGTAAGTCCTGGTATTTTGTGCTTAATTTTTGATATCATCAAAAAAATTAGCTTTAGCTTTTCTTGATAAATATGCAAAAACCAAGCAGTTATCAAGAAAAAAAGAAGTTAACACGAATATATTGAAATGCGGAGGGCTTACCCGTGTAAGTCTACTGAGGGATAAGCACTCCCATGCTCCCTATGAAGTAGGAAGTAATGTCCGGCAACTCCAGACTTTACAGAGCAGTATTAGAATGCTTTGCGCTTAAATGAAGTGCCCCTTCACCTTGTCCTTACGCACATCCCTCTCTCAACTTTGAGGTGGATATCTCTAGTGGTAAATCCCATAGATTTATATGTTTAAACCACTTGCTTTGTCATGTCCGCAGAAAAAAAGGCAGAAATTCCATTTCAGTTTTATCAACTCAAGCCAGTTCACTTTGCTGACTTAATCAGAGCCGCACAATTGATTTTTTTACCCTCTAAAGGCGTTTCTGGTGTATATACAGATATTGATTGGGAAGAAATAGGGATTCCGGATGATGTCCTAGAAAACTTACAGGCTTTAGGCAAAGAGTATCAATATTCATCTCCCCACATTCCACCGGAAATTATTTGGAGTAAATTAACCCCTGAAACCAGGGTGTGGTTTATTGAGAACAAGGATGATTTATGGACTCTGGAAGAAATGTTTCCCATGCTTGATGAAGATTAGGCGGTAGAAACATTCTATTAGTAAATAAAGAGAAAAGCGTCTGGGAGTGTTGCCGTGTTTCCACCCCAAACGCTTTTCACTTTCACTTGCTCCTCACACACAAATAGAATATAACATGACTCTTTTCAAAAT
>JASJCJ010000129.1 GCA_030066045.1 Calothrix sp. MO_167.B12 | reverse complement strand
GTAGGTTGGGTGAAACGTACACGGAGTGTTCCCGCAGGGTAGTGGAACCCAACAAATGCCAACTAAAACAAACATTATTTAACAAAAATATTTTCAAACTCAACCAGAAAATATCCCCTTCACAATTTTTGGTATGAGGTGCAACTGTTCCAAAACACAATATTTCTATACTTGATAGGGTTACTTCGTATTAATTTCCCATATTTTTTACTCAATATATCTGTGTTGGGTTACGCTCCGCTCCACCCAACCTACATGAGCTACTACATGAGCTACTTCTTTTTGAATGAACCTAACTTTCTAAAATACAAGGTGCTGTTGCTAATTTTTTTGCTCCAGCTTGCATGATTTCAATATCTGATGTTGACCAATTATGGGATGCTTGACAGTGATGTGCAACTAACAA
Organism: Calothrix sp. MO_167.B12; assembly: GCA_030066045.1. Taxonomy (GTDB): domain Bacteria; phylum Cyanobacteriota; class Cyanobacteriia; order Cyanobacteriales; family Nostocaceae; genus Calothrix_A. The sequence goes on along the minus strand of JASJCJ010000129.1, from coordinate 15,991 downwards.
CCCCCATAATCCTTTAGGTATTAATATGGGTACTACTAAATTTGCTTGCACATTTATACTGCGGAGAAAATCCCGATGACAATCACTAATTTCTTCCACCTCAATATCAGGAATAGCCCTGAACCTACCAGCTAAATATAAATTTGCATACTCAGCATTAAAACAATCATCTGGTCCAGTAGAGCCGAGAATCGAAAATTGCTCATCGCTTAATGATTCAAATGTTACCTGACCATGCCATTGGTTGTAAAAATAATACAGAACTACCCGATTTATTTGCAGGGACTCTCTGAGTTTTTGGGTTGTTTGTTTGACTAATGTATCTCGCTGCATTTTTGTAGTCAAGCGATTGAGAATTTTTTGCAAACCCTTTTTGGTGGCATCAGGGTCAAATTCTGGGTAAAAATTGATTGGCACAGCTATGAAGTTTGGTAATTAGTTGTTGGTTGTTAGTTGTTAGTTGTTGGTTGTTAGTTGTTGGTTGTTAGTTGTTAGTTGTTGGTTGTTAGTTGTTAGTTGTTGGTTGTTAGTTGTTGGTTGTTAGTTTAGGTGTGGGAGCCGCAGTCGAGGTATTTTCAGCAGGTTGTGTACAAACGTTCATGAGAGAATAACTTGAAAATAGGGAGTTCGGAGTTCGGAGTTCGGAGTTCGGAGTTCGGAGTGAAGAAGTAGGGGCGGGGTTTCCCCGCCCAGAGTGAAGGGATTATTTTCATGGGCAGGTTGTGTACAAAAGTTTATGAGAGACTAGCTTGAAAGTTAGTCAGCGCGGAGTAGGGGCGCATTGCGTGCGCCCTTGAGGTGTTAGGAAAAAACCATTGTCATGTTTGGTTGTGTACAAATGTCCATATAGTTCCTAAAAATATAGAGACGTACCTAGGTACGTCTCTATGGTATCAATATGTAAAACTCATGGATTATTATCTATCCACAGAACCCATAATTACATCGATACTGCCCAAAATAACTACAATATCTGCTACCTTCATGCCCTTAAGTAAATGGGGTAAGATTTGCAAATTGTTAAAGTCGGCGGCGCGAATTTTCCACCGCCAGGGGAAAGAATTATCATCACCCACTAAATAAATACCTATTTCACCTTTCCCACTTTCAACCCGGGAATAGATTTCACCTTTAGGCATTTTAAAAGTAGGGGCAACTTTTTTAGCAACATACTGGTAATCAAAGCCATCCCATTCAGACTTTTTACCAGCTTGTATTCGCTTGGCCTCTAAATTTTCATAGGGACCCCCAGGAAGACCAGCGATCGCTTGTTTTATAATCTTTACAGACTCGCGCATTTCTCGCATTCTGACGAAATAACGGGCGAGGCAATCACCGCTAGTTTCCCACTGGACATCCCAGTCAAAATCATCGTAACATTCATAGTGGTCAACTTTGCGTAAATCCCACTTCACCCCAGATGCCCTTAACATTGGACCAGACAGTCCCCAGTTAATGGCTTCATCACGGGTAATAGTACCAATTCCTTCTATCCGTCGCCGGAAGATGGGATTATTAGTCACTAGGCGTTCGTATTCATCTACCTTGGGTAGGAAATATTCACAGAAATCTAAGCACTTATCTACCCAACCATAGGGTAAATCCACAGCTACCCCACCAACCCGGAAATAGTTATTGTTGACCATACGATAACCTGTAGCGGCTTCCCATAGGTCATAAATCATCTCCCGTTCCCGGAATTGATAAAAGAAGGGGGTTTGAGCACCAACGTCTGCTAGGAATGGACCAAACCAGAGCAAATGGTTGGCAATACGGTTTAATTCCAGCATAATCACCCGGATGTAACTGGCGCGTTTGGGAACGGTAATCCCTGCCAATTTTTCCGGTGCGTTTACCGTCACAGCTTCGTTAAACATCCCCGCAGCATAGTCCCAACGGCTGACATAGGGGACATACATAACGGTGGTGCGATTTTCTGCTATTTTTTCCATTCCCCGGTGTAAATAGCCAATCACCGGTTCACAATCAATGACATCCTCGCCATCTAAGGTGACAATTAACCGCAAAACCCCGTGCATGGAGGGATGGTGAGGTCCCATGTTCAGCACCATAGGTTCTGTGCGGGTTTCAATTCTTGCCATATGTTCCTTGTTCTCCCATTTGTGAAAATTTTAAAATTGAACTGCTTGGATGCCAAATTAAAGGGTGGGGGACAATAAATGTCCAGCAAAGATGTAAGTTGGAAAAGGGTAAGAAGTTAGAGTTGGTGTGATGTTTTATTTTGTTGTACTTCTTCAATTATTATATGGAGCTTGAGTTCGAGAGCATGGGGGGTGGAGATTTTTTTCATTTACCAGTCCTGAGTCGGGAGGTAATCGCAGGTTTGGCAATTCGTCCTGGGGGACATTACTTGGATGTGACGGTGGGAGGAGGGGGTCACTCTCGCTTAATTTTAGAAGCTGCATCGGATGTTCGAGTAACTGCTGTTGACCAAGATGAGGATGCTTTAGCAGCAGCACGCAAGCAATTGTCAGGGTTTGAGGATCGGGTAAAGTTTATCAGGAGTAACTTTGCTGCTTTTGATTTTCCTCTTGAGGCTTTTGATGGGATTATAGCCGATTTGGGGGTCAGTTCTTACCATTTGGATGCACCGGAACGGGGTTTTAGCTTTCGCCACACTGCTGATTTAGATATGCGAATGGACAGACGACAAGCTTTAACTGCGGCTGATATCATCAATTACTGGGATGAAAAGGAATTGGCTGATATTTTCTTCCATTATGGTGAAGAAAGACTTTCGCGGCGAATTGCGCGGCGAATTGTAGAAAAACGTCCCTTTTACACTACTACAGAATTAGCTGATGCGATCGCTTCTTGGGTTCCTGGTAAATACCGTCATGGCCGAATTCACCCGGCTACCAGGGTTTTCCAAGCGTTGCGAATTGCGGTGAATGATGAGTTAAAGTCCCTAGAAACCCTACTGGAAGTCGCTCCACCATCCCTCGTCCCCGGTGGCAGAATCGCCATTATTAGTTTTCACAGCCTGGAAGACAGATTAGTTAAGCACAGCCTGAGAAACTCACCATTGCTAAAAGTATTAACCAAAAAGCCAATTATTGCTCAACCTGACGAAATTGCCCAAAATCCGCGATCACGTTCTGCTAAACTAAGAATTGCCCAAAGGGAACTGGATTAAACAATTCGTAATTCGTAATTACGTTTTGTAATGGGGATTTAAACCCCAACACAAAACAAACAACCCGTAGGGGATGGGGTTTTAAACCCCGCTTGAGTATAGATAAAAAATTACCCTCTCCAAACCTATCTACAAGATCAATAATCCAGCCATTTGCTCTCATTAGGGGGTTTGACCCCTGATTTAAACTCTAAGTTGTTACGCGTAATTATCATTATGCAAAAAAAATAAATGGTAGTTTAAATAACTTAGTAATAAGATTAAAATAAGTATAAACGCTGTAATGAAAATATAATTAGCGTTCTCAAACCTTTATTAAGTCTTAAGCTTATAAATTTAAGCCATTTTGGCACTTTTAGGTATAGTTTGTCACTATAATGGTAAAAATGGTTTTGTTGCCTGAATGAGTATTAGCGATCGCTAATAAAAAGCTGGCAAGTTTAGTAATGGTGGCAAAATCAGTCATTTTCACGTATCTACCCGATGAAAAATTTAGTTTCGACTCAATTAATACACTCTTTAAAAATTTTACTAGTTGGCATCACCTTAACTGGAAGCCTAGTAAGTATCCCTACAGAACCGAGTGTGGCACACCATAGAAATTCGAGAGCCAGAGCATCTAGCATTTATAAAACTCCTAAAAGAAACTCCCGCATATCACGCAGAATTAAATTTCTCAAAAAAACCAATCGTTCCTGGATTCAAATCAACTTATCCCGGCAAAGATTAATTGCATGGAAAGGGAAAAAACCAGTTTATGCGGTTATTGTTTCCACTGGTAAAAAAAAGACACCTACCCGCACGGGTATTTTTAGAGTTAAAACCAAGCTCCGCAAAACAAGAATGAAAGGGGAAGATTATGATGTTCCCGATGTTCCACATACCATGTATTATAAGGGAGGCTACGCCATTCATGGAGCATATTGGCATCGTCGATTTGGGACTCCAGTTAGTCATGGATGCGTGAACGTAGCCCCGGATCATGCAAAATGGTTATATAAGTGGGCATCTGTAGGCACAACAATAGTGATTCATAAATAGGGCTTGGCGAAAAAGTCTGATGGTGGGGGTAGGGAACTCTTAACAGGGAATAGGGAATAGGCAACAGGCAACAGTTTCATCCCTATTTTTCCTTGTTTTTTGTACCAGAATAAATTAGAAATGCAAGGATTTTAAGCCCCAGCCCCCTAAAACTCTAGCATTTTTGACCTCAATCATAGCCGAAACACTTTGATTAATCAGGGTTTTATGCTTATTCAGCAGACCCTACTTATTACTTATTACTTATTACTTATTCCTTCACCCGTTTTCTGTTCTCCCCACCCTATTTTCAATGTTTTTCCTGGCATTAGTTCTGGAGATGGAGTTTGGCGTGTCTGACTCCGCAAATATTGCCCATCATAAACGGGAGAAACTACTTTCATCTGATGGGGAGTGGTGTAGTAACGGTGGGTTTGTTGGAGTTGGGATACTTCTTGCAGACTTTGATTAGCAATCTTTTTCCGTAGTTTAATAATCCCATCAATTACGGCTTCTGGTCTGGGGGGACATCCTGGTATATAAACATCCACAGGGATCAACTTATCTACACCACGGACAGCACTAGGAGAGTCCATACTAAACATTCCCCCCGTAATGGTACAAGCTCCCATGGCAATTACATACTTGGGTTCTGGCATTTGCTCATAAAGCCGCACCAAGTTGGGAGCATATTTCATGGTGATTGTGCCGGCAGTAATTAATAAATCTGCCTGTCGGGGAGTAGCACGGGGAATCATCCCATATCGCTCTAAGTCAAAACGAGAAGCATAAGCTGCCATAAATTCCATAAAGCAGCAAGCTGTGCCAAACATCAGTGGGTATAAACTAGACATTTTCGCCCAGTTGTATAAGTCATCTACGGTGGTGAGAATAATGTTTTCTGATAATTGTTGGGTTACTTGGGGATGTTCAATGGGGTTAATAACAGATTCTGTCATGGTTAGTTACCTCAATTTATAAAAAAGTATGTGTATTTCTTCTGGTTAAGGCATTGGGTATTGTCAGTAAGGCATGATGAAGGCTTAACTGTTAACTTCTGCACAGCAGTACTTGTATGTTGACTCCTCATTTGAGTCTGTGCCAGTAAAGATAAAGGTGTTAAGGTACTAACTTAAGGTCGAGACTTATCTGTCAACCATCAACTATCAACTATCAACCATTTTCAAGATAGTCCCACTCTGCTCCAAGCCGCGCTTCGCGCGTCTACATGAACTTTGGTACACAACCAAGCATGAAAATAATTCCCTAACTCTGGGCGGGGAAACCCCGCCCCTACTCCTACTCTACGAGAAACCACTTCGTGTCTACACTCCTTCACTCCTTCACTCCTTCCCTCCTTCACTCCTTCCCTCCTTCCCTCCTTCACTCCTTCCCTCCTTCACTCCTTCCCTCCTTCCCTCCTTCACTCCCTATTTTCTAGCTAGTTTCGCGTAAGTCCTACAACTGACACCTCAAGCAAGTAAACCCAATCGCTTGCCATTTTCACGAGCTAATCGGATTAAATGCTGACGGGTGGTAGTATTAATACTAAAGCGATCGCAAAAATGATTAATCGTCTGAACGTGCAAAGCAATCCATTTCCCACGCACTCGATTGAACTGTTTTTGACCTAAACATTTACGAGCTAACACAACAAATGCTGCAAACATAATCTTTTCTCCTGCTTTTTTAGGTTTACAGCAGTTTTCATCTATTTGAACCACATCTTCATGTAGGGGTTTAGCAATGCTAAACCCCTACGGTGTGGTCTATTTACCTGAAAATCGCTGTAATCTGTTTGAATATGCTTTTAGTTTGTCGTGTCTGCTAGCTCCACACCAGTAAAGATAAAGGTTTTAAGGACTAAGTTAAGAAATATTAAGACAGCAATATCTGTTAAAAGCAAAAACCCCTCTGGATAGAAGTTTAGGGGTTTGTGCAAATCTGAAAAGAAACTAGAGATTACCAGGATTTTTGATAGTTAAGTTGTACAAAATTTAGGTGTGGTAAATCTTTAGTCCTTAAAACCAGTAAAATTAACTGCAAATAGCGTCGCATACCCAATCAGGAGTCAACAAGCTCCATCAGGAGCCTATTTTGGTAATAAGTTTTAATAATTTAATTCTTGCAAGGTGGCTCGACATTACCCCAACCTTATATAGCAGCACGGTTATTTTTCAATGATTAGGAGGATAGATGAGCATGAAATGGTTGGCAAAACTGAAAAGCTTATTGCCGGTGAGATATGCAATTATCTTTGTATTAGCATCCTTACTACTGTCTGGTTGTGTCAAATATGATGTGGGTGTCAATTTTGACAACTCCAATAGTGGGGAATTGGTGCAACATATTAAGTTAGGAGAAAGGCTAACCAGTTTTAGTGGTGAAACCGTTTATGAGTGGTTAAATAGCATTGAACATCGGGCACAGAAGATAGAAGGTAAAATCCAGCGAATTTCCCGGGAAGAAGTGATTGTCCGCATACCTTTTAGTAATGGGGAGGAATTACAAACCAAATTTAACGAATTTTTTAACCCCAATGGGAATGAACCCATGCAGACAGATGAGACAAATACTGAAGAGGAAATTCCCAAGTTAGAATCAAACTTACACCTAGTTCAGAAAAACTTCTTCTTCGCAGAACAGGATCGCTTAGTGTATGATTTAGATTTGCGATCGCTAGCTCTAATTTCCAGTCAAGGTAACGTTTTGTCCAATGCTGGCTCGATTCTCGATTTAGACTTTAGCTTGAAAACTCCTTGGGGAGCAAATAATATTCCCACCACAGAAGACGCACCCCAACCCGAAAAACAAAAAAACCAGCTTATTTGGCATCTTAATCCAGGAGAAATTAACCACATAGAAGCAGTCTTCTGGCTTCCCAATCCCCTGGGTATTGGCACATTGTTGATTATTTTCTTCGTTCTGGGAGGAATTTATCTGCGATACAACTACATGACTCCTCCCTTGGGGAGGATGGAAGGAGTGATGGAGTGATGGAGTGATGGAGTAGGGGCGCATTGCGTGCGCCCAAGAGTGAAGGAAAGAATTAAACCGTCAACCGTCAACCGTCAACCGTCAACCGTCAACCGTCAACCGTCAACCGTCAACTAACAACCATCAACCTCTAACTATTTTCTAGTGATCAATGTATGATATTCGGGCACACTGTATACTGATTCCACACCAAAGCAAATCAAAATAGTGAAAGCCCGATTTTTATTAGTATTCGCTTTATTATTGGTGCATCCAACCGTATGTTCTGCCAAAAATCCCATAACCATACGCGATGAAAAACTTAACTTAGCAAACACTACTGCAACCTCCAACCCATCCATCTCAGCAGATAATAACCAGGTTATTAAATGGAAATTTAATAAACCGCTGAGTGAATTCGCTAACGAAGTAAAAGTGCTGGACAACAGCTTGAGTACTATTGGTTTTTTCGTAGTCAAGGTACTGGCTACTGTGTCAAGTATTGTGGTAACCATCTGGATTATTGTACTGATTGTTAATCGTCCATCCCAATTGATTATTGGCAAATTTAATAATGCCACCGGAGAAGAGGAATTGGATAAAGTCTTACCTGGTTTGAGGCAATTAGCCAGGCAAGGATTAACTGAAGAAATCAAGAAGCTCCATACAGAAAAAATAGAAAAAACCACAGATAATCAATCTTCCTTCTCCAAATCCAATCTAGATCAACTATTCCAGAATTTAATCACTTCACTGCAAAAATTTACACCAGATTCAATAGATCACGCACTAGAATTACTGTATGTAATATTTCCGCCTCGTGGAACTAAAGTTACCAGTATTCTGCAAAGTCAGGGAAACAAACACCATAAATTAGGTATTAGCTATGAAATTAGTGATTTACAAGGTAAAGTAGCTCCTAAGCTATATACTATGTGGGAGCAATTAGAAGAAAATCAGCCAACCAATCAAGAGCATCAACAGGACTTGCCCACGGACAACGTAAGCACAGTCGTGGCGACACAAGGAAGCAATCCCAAACTCCAAATTTTTCGTAATGAGTACGTAAATCCTCATCAAGAAGAACTGGAAGGTTCTAATCAAGGAGAACTGAAAGATAGATATCGGGAATTGTTAAAAGCAGCTAATTACCGGCTAGCTAGAGAACTATTCTCCTTTGGAGCTATTATTGCTGAATCCAAATCTATTTCCGGTAAAAAGCGTCAAGAATATAAAAAAGAAGTCTACTCTTTCTTTGACTTACCGAACGAAACTAGCGACTAATACCTTAGGGCGTGTTTTCAAAGTCGCCGTCACCCTGGAAGGATGTTGTTGGCGAATCAGGGGTATCACCCTCTTGGGAGTGAGGGAGTGGGAGAGTGGGGGAGTGGGGGCAGAAAAAACCCAGCCCAAATTATTCCAATAATTCCTAACTTTTAGCCTAGTAAGGGGTCAAACCTACTATTCGCCAACAGTATCCTGGAAGGGTGCGGCTACACTTACTAAGTCCGCCTGCGCGGACTACGAAAAATTAGGGTTTTGAGCCTGCTCCCGGCAGGCTTTGATCGTGTAGCCCCAGGCTTTAGTCTGAGGGTTTTAGAGGTTTGAAAACACGCCCTAGGGTGATAAACGCTCAATTTTCCAACTACCAGAGTCTAACAGGGTATAACGCAAGCGATCATGTAAGCGACTAGTGCGTCCCTGCCAAAATTCAATTTCTCTGGGGATCGTTCGCAAACCTCCCCAATGGGGGGGACGCGGTACATCTTGATTTGCGTACTTTAGTTGTAATTCTTGTAACCTTTGCTCCAGCACTTCTCGATTTGCGATCGCTTGACTTTGTTCGGAAACCCAAGCACCCAAACGACTATTGAGGGGACGACTGTAAAAATACTGATCTGATTCTTCGGCAGAAACTTTTTCTACCCGCCCACAAATACGTACTTGACGTTCCAATTCCGCCCACCAAAACACCAATGCGGCTTGGGGATTCTGGGCTAATTCTAATCCTTTATGACTAAGGTAATTGGTATAAAAAACAAAACCTCTTTCATCAAAATCCTTGAGGAGTACCATCCTTGCCGAAGGCTGACCATCTGGGGTTGCAGTCGCCACAGTCATGGCATTAGGCTCTGGTAATTGGGCATTTAATGCTTCATTGAACCAAATAGCAAATTGTTGAAAAGGATTAGCATTAATCTCATCTTCATTCAACCCCTCTAAAGTGTAGTCCTTGCGGAGTTCAGCTATAGTTTTTTCCATTGCCATCTATCTTCCTTACAAAGATTTAAGTATATATGTCTTGTAACTAATAAAAATATCTATGATGGTGATTGGCATCAACTAACTGACTACCCACTTTGTCCAATAGATTCTCAAATAAATGGTATCAAATGCGGCGTTGGACTTCTCTGCAAAACCTGTTAATCTACGGTCTTAGCGGTCCTATTATTGCCCTCAATGTCTGGCTACTGTCCGAATTATTTAAATATTTTCGCAATCCCATTACTATTATCAGTATTGCTGCAATTTTGGCATTTTTACTGAATTACCCAGTCAAATTTTTGCAAAAAATACGTTTTTCTCGTACCCAAGCCATAATTATTGTCTTATTACTGAGTTTGACCATAGTCATGGTAGTAGGCATAACCTTGGTACCCATAGTCATCGATCAAACAATCCAACTGTTAAACCAAATTCCAGACTGGCTCACCAGTTCCCAAGATAACTTAGAGTACCTACAAACTTTAATAAAAAAGAGGCGTTTACCCATAGATTTGAATGTGTTGAGCACTCAAATTAACGCCAACATTGAGAAATTCGTACAAACTCTGGCTTCTGCTGCTGTGGGATTGGCCAGTGTCCTTGTATTTATATTTATTAATTTTGTATTAGTAACAGTGTTAGCTTTTTATATGTTATTGTATGGCGATCGCGTCTGGCATGGATTAGTCAATCTGTTACCATCTAATATTAGAGTACCTTTTAGCACATCCTTACGGTTAAATTTCCATAATTTCTTCCTTAGCCAACTGTTGCTAGGATTGTTTATGGCATTCACCCTAACTCCAATATTCTTACTACTCCAAGTACATTTTGGGTTAGTATTAGCCATTCTCATTGGCTTATCTCAACTCATCCCCTTTATTGGAGCAACTATTGGCATCGGTACTGCAACTCTTCTTGTACTGTTACAAAATTGGTGGTTGGCACTTCAAGTTGCCTTGGTGTCAATAATTTTGCAACAAGTCAAAGATAATCTCCTGGCACCAAAATTATTGGGTAATGTCACCGGACTCAATCCCATCTGGATTTTTGTGGCTATTTTAATGGGATTTGAAATTGGCGGCTTGTTAGGAACATTAGTAGCAGTGCCGATTGCTGGCACAATTAAAGGAACTTTTGAGGCAATACAAAAACAAAAAGCAGCTATGGAGATATCCTCCACCGTGACTCTAGATAATGACTTTTCATCCAATTAGGGACTGACAAATAAAAAAATCAAATAGGATTCCTATAGCAGGATACGATTTAGTTAAGAATAATGGTAGGTTGGGTTGAGCGATAGGGAAACCCAACAAATCTTTACTGGTGTTGGGTTTCATTCTTCAACCCAACCTACACTTAATGCATCATTTTAACCTTGCCACCCCACTACTGGTCTGTCCCATTAGTTCTGATAGGTAAATAATTGTAGTGGTAGCGTCTCGCTCCCTGCTGTAGCGGGCAAGATGCCCGCACTACAACAGCCCATCCAAATTAATGGGACAAAGCTTTACTGGTGTTGGGTTTCATTCTTCAACCCAACCTACACCTATTGCACTATTTTAAGCTTGCCACGCCACTACCCTAATTTTAATGTTTAGCCTGAAGTGAACCGTATTGTCCTATAGCAGGATCTATGATGCTTATTCATTTAGGTTGATGTTGAATTCCCTCCGACGGTACTAAAATGCAAGTAATAACATACTAGGACTCCTATTTGAGTTTTGAACAAAACTCAGTACAGTTTTATTCCTTATTCCCTGTTAAGAGTTCCCTATCTCTACGAGTGATGCAGGAATCAAATCGGATTGCTATATATGGTACTACGATGAAAGATGAAGACAGGTTGAGAAGTTGCAATACAGTGATAATCAGGATTCTATTTCTACCTTCGAGCTTTTGACTCCTAATATATTTTCCCAGTTAACCTTTTGCCCATCTCCTGCTACTCTATTTTCCAGACAACTAAGTTATGGGCAGTCAAGTGCCCACCATCAAAATATGAAAATAATACCTTTTTTCTTCTGAATTCTGACTACTGACTACTGACTACTGACTTCTATTTTCATTGGGAATTGTTGATGGATGCTTCCGAATTATTGGAAACAATTACTCAGCTGATTCAGCAGGCAGAACAAGGAGAAATAGATCCTTGGGATGTGAAAGTAATTGAGGTGATTGACCGTTACTTGGAACTCATGGTACCAGAATCAACTTCTAGAGGCTATGAATCCGACTTGTCTCAATCGGGACAAGCTTTTTTGTCAGCATCAATGTTGGTACTGTTCAAGGCCAATTCGTTGATGGAATTACAATCAGCCGCAGAATCAGCAGAAGTATTACCCGAAGATTCGCTGTGTGAAGAAATAAATGGTATTTCATATCATGGGGTGAGACTGCCATTAGAAAAGCAATTGCGCCGCCGCCCAGCAGCCATGCCACCCCCTAAACGCCGGGTGTCCTTGGCAGAATTGATCGAACAATTGCACATCATGGCGGACAGGTTGCAAAAAATACAAACTGTGGATAAACCCGTTCGCCCCAGAAGACAAGCCACTGTCAAAAACATGAGAGCGGCTCTAGAGTTAGCACACCAAGAGAATTTGACAGAAGTAGCTGGCGAACTAGAGCAGGTATTGCGACAGAAGGCAGATGAGCTTTGTTTAGAACAAAATTGGTTAAATCTGGAACAATTAGTCGAACTTTGGACTCAAACTAAACAAATAGATGCAAATAACTCTGGTCATCATTCACCAAACAGTCACACTGTCAGTGTTTTCTGGGCACTATTGTTGCTTTCTGCTCAATCCAAAGTTGAGTTAGTGCAAGAAGAATTTTACCAGGATGTGAAAATTCGCTTGATTGCAGATTCTCAAGAACATGGTGGTAATATGTCGCCAGAATTACCCCTAGCCAGTTTGGACCTATCTGTGGGTCAAGCTGTATAAACTTGACACAGTAGTAGGGTAATCCCATTTGATTGCAAAATAGAAAAGATATGGCTAATGGTTTTTGGCAGTTGGAGAATTTCTGATTTGATATTTCCGGATCTGTTGATCTCTAGTTATACTGGTGGTTGCAGAAAGTGCCAGAAATTACTTATTTTTTATGATAGCGATCGCTATTATTCGATCATTGTAAACTGGCTTGTGGTTGAGGGATAAAATATATATGAAAGCGATGATTCTCGCGGCTGGTAAAGGTACTCGTGTACGCCCAATTACTTACACAATTCCCAAACCGATGATTCCTATCCTGCAAAAGCCAGTGATGGAATTTTTGCTGGAATTGCTGCGACAGCACGGATTTGAGCAAATCATGGTGAATGTGAGCCATTTGGCTGAGGAAATTGAAAGTTATTTCCGTGATGGTCAAAGATTTGGGGTGCAAATAGCCTATTCCTTTGAAGGACGCATTGTTGACGGTAATTTGGTGGGGGAAGCCATCGGCTCTGCTGGTGGAATGCGAAAAATTCAGGATTTTTACCCGTTTTTCGATGATACCTTTGTGGTGTTATGCGGAGATGCATTAATTGACTTGGATTTAACTGCTGCTGTTAAATGGCATAGAGCTAAAGGCTCCATTGCTACTATTATTACTAAACCTGTTCCCCGTGAAGAAGTTTCCAGTTACGGTGTGGTGGTAACTGATGATGACGGACGGGTGAAGGCTTTCCAAGAAAAGCCCAAGGTGGAAGAAGCTTTAAGTACTAATATCAATACTGGTATTTATATTTTTGAACCAGAGGTATTAAATTATATTCCCTCCGGAGTAGAGTATGACATCGGTGGCGACTTATTCCCGAAATTAGTGGAAATGGGCGCTCCTTTCTATGCTCTGCCAATGGATTTTGAATGGGTCGATATTGGTAAAGTACCAGATTATTGGCGAGCAATTCGCGGTGTCTTATCTGGAGATATTAAAAATGTGGAAATTCCCGGTCAGCAGGTGGCTCCTGGGATCTATACTGGCTTGAATGTGGCTGTCAATTGGGACAAGGTTGATATCACCGGCCCAGTTTACATTGGGGGCATGACCAGAATTGAAGATGGGGCGAAAATCATTGGTCCGGCAATGATTGGACCCAATTGCTGGATATGCAATGATGCAACGGTGGAAAACAGCGTCATTTTTGAATGGTCCCGCTTAGGTCCTGGTGTCCGTTTGGTTGATAAACTCGTGTTTGGACGCTATTGTGTAGATAAAACTGGAGCTACTATCGATGTCCAAGCGGCGGCTTTGGATTGGCTAATTACTGATGCTCGTCAAGCTCCACCGACTCAAACCCCTGCAGAACGACAAGCGATTGCTGAATTGTTGGGTAGTAACGGTAATTTATAGAAACTAGCCTCAGTCCAAAACTCAAACGCCTTAAGGCAGGAGTGTAGGAGGAGGTAGCACTTTGACTGTGCCTTTAAATGATAAAACACCAATAGTCAGTATAAAACATTAAAGCTTCGGCTTCGCTCAGCTTTAACACCGAGCGAAGTCGAGGTGTTAAAACCTACCGAGGGACTCTGGGAAAGTATACGCCCAAATCTCGAATCGGCCAGTTGAAAGTAAATATCACTGTGCCCATTGTTGGCAAATGGGGTGAGCCTGGGAACCGGACAGCTACATGAGGATATTTCAACCGGATGACGCGCTTAAGCGGGGACACGGGGACGCGGAGCGGGATGTGTCCCAAGCCCCGTGTCCGGGGCGATAAGCCCCAAGGGTCATCCTCCCCCATCAAATCTGCGATTTGATGGCTCCCGATTGGTGGGCACCTCAAGCCCCCACCACATCGGTGGAGGAGTGCGTCTCCCCCTCTCCGCGTCTCCGCGTCTCTTCTTGACGCACGGAGTGCGGTGAGCCAGTCCGGTGGACGGTGAGTCCAGTGCTGCGGGAGGGCTTCGGTGCAGGGTAGACACAAAGATTATCAGGTTATTTTATTATGGGCTTACTCCCGGACTTGATATCACTTTTCACTTAAATGGAATACAGTCAGAACCTCACCCTGACTAAAGTCACCCCTCTCCTTAATAAGGAGAGGGGAAGGGGTGAGGTAAAATTTGTGTACTCCACTCAACTGAAAACTGCTATATTTTTGCATATGCATTTGTAAATTAGATGCATCAATTATTCATATGTTAGAGATTAAATGTTAATCAAGACAATATACCCATTTACAGCGTATATTCATTAATTTATAGAGATTTGAGAGCATTTGTATTGCAATACGTTACTCTGAATTATGCTTTGAAATATATTCACACAATAAATATTAAAAATAAATATTTGTGGCAACAAAAAATACATATATTAGTAGTGAAACCGTAAACAAAAGGGTGTATTTACCCTAAGGGAAAACTGATGGATGACATATTAAATGAGATTATTGGGACAGGCCAACCAGACGCATTAAACGGCACACCATTAGATGATTTAATTAATGGTCGTGGTGGTAATGACAACATCAACGGTAATGGTGGCAATGATAGACTTCGGGGTGGCCCTGGTAACGATAATATCAATGGTGGTTCGGGCAATGATAGAATTCGAGGTGGAGGTGGTAATGATACTATCAACAGCAATGGCGGCAATGATCGGATCTTTGGTGATGGTGGTGACGACCTGATTAATGGTAGTTCGGACAATGATAGAATTTGGGGTGGTGGTGGTAACGACACCATCAATGGCAATGGTGGCAGAGATCGGATCTTTGGTAATGGTGGTGATGACCTGATCAATGGTGGTTCGGGCAATGATAGAATTTGGGGTGGTCGTGGTAACGATATCATCAACGGCAATGGTGGCAGAGATCAGATTTTTGGTGGAGCTGGTAATGACACTATTAATACTGGTTCTGGTAATGATTTCATTAATTCCGGCTCTGGTTTCGATATTATTCGACTGAATGGAGGTAAGGATACCGTCGTTCTCAGGGTGGGAGAAGGATTCGATATCATTGAAAACTTCCAGCTGGGGAATACTCAGTTTCAAGCAGGTAACACTAACAACCTGGAGTTCGAGGCTTCGGGGAATGGGGTCGATATCTTCCGCAACGGTGATAAGGTAGCCTTTGTGAGCAATACGCAAGTTAGCACATTTGAAGATAATTTAGGCTCGATATTCCTATAACAGCTTATCCCGTACCTTGGATTAAGGATAATCAATTCTGGCCTGCTATAGGTCGTATTGATGCGGTATTTGGGGACAGGTTTTGTGTATTCTTGTGTACCAATGAAGGCCTATTCCCAGGAATCTTTGAGTGGGTAAGGTACTACTTACTCAGAACAAAAGCTAAATCAAAAATAACCACATATGCACACCAGTAAATTATTGGTGTGCATCTTTTCTATAAGAATTCGGTTTGATTATTGAACGAAATTATATGCTTGTAGGAGAGTGATTTTTTTCGGGGGAGATGGGACTGGTAATACGGTAAGATGACCCCATGTTAGATTCTGAGAAACTTGTCATCTACCAGCTTCATATTTTTATCCTGGGCATCAGCCCGATGATTTGGCGTAGGGTCAAAATCCGCAGCGACAGCACAATCGCCGATTTGCACTACATCATCCAGATAGC
>JASJCJ010000016.1 GCA_030066045.1 Calothrix sp. MO_167.B12 | reverse complement strand
ATCATGCAAGCTGGAGCAAAAAAATTAGCAACAGCACCTTGTATTTTAGAAAGTTAGGTACATTCAGAAAGAAGTAGTTAATGTAGCTTATGTCGGTTGGGGAGCCACTGCGGTGGACAGGTTTCCCGGCATATAGCAAGTGGCGTTGGAGCACAGCGTAACCCAACACAAATATATTGGGAAAACATGGAGAATCTATCCAAAGTAACCTAATCAAGTATGAAAATATTGTGTTTTGGGATAATTACATCTCACACCAAAAATTGTGAAGGGAATATTGGTTGAGTATTAAAATATTTTTGTTAAACAATGTCTGTTTTAGTTGGCATTTGTTGGGTTCCAATACCCTGCGGGAACACTCCGTGTACGTTTCACCCAACCTACTATTTTGAGAAATCTACAATATAAAATTTGATGAGGCTAATCAACGGTTATTGATAGGTAATTCTATGGATTATAATCCAGCTTTGTATGAGACGATCGCCCACCACATTACCACGAATCCCCACAAGCGAATTACCTTTGCTGAATATATGGATATGGTTCTATACCACCCCCAGCACGGTTATTACTCTACCCAAGCAGCAAAGTTAGGAAAAGAGGGAGATTTTTTTACCTCTGTCCATCTGGGGGCTGATTTCGGTGAATTACTGGCAGAACAGTTTGTCCAGATGTGGGAATTGTTAGGGAAACCACAGCAATTTACTCTGGTGGAAATGGGTGCGGGACAAGGATACTTAGCCTTGGATATCCTCAAATACATCCAGCAACAATACCCGGATTGCTTCCATTGTTTAGATTATATTATTGTGGAGCGATCGCCAACCTTACAGCACATCCAACAAGAAAAATTATCAGAATTTCCTATCAATTGGCAAACTTTAGACACAATAGCTAGTAACTCGGTTATTGGTTGCTTTTTCTCCAATGAATTGGTTGATGCCATGCCCGTACATCAATTTAGGATAAATGGGGGAAAATTACAGGAAATTTATGTGACAACCCAGGAATTTAGTGGCGATGAGGATATCAGCAAATTTTCCCAGTCTTTATTTGTGGAAGTGACAGGAGAAGCATCCACACCGGAATTGCAATCATATTTTGAGTTAGTAGGTATTGATATTCATAGTTATGCAGATGAATACCAAAGTGAGGTGAATTTAGCCGCCTTACAATGGTTAAGTATAGTAGCAGAGCGCTTACAACGAGGCTATGTGTTAACCATAGATTATGGTTATCCTGCCCATCGTTACTATAATCCTAGGCGATCGCAAGGGACATTACAATGCTATTGGCAGCATCAGCGACATAATAATCCTTATATCAATATTGGGCAACAAGATATTACTGCCCACGTTGATTTTACAGCCTTAGAGAAATGGGGCGATCGCTGTGGTCTAAAATCAGTCGGCTTTACCCAACAGGGGTTATTTTTAATGGCTTTAGGGTTAGGCGATCGTATAGCATCTCTTTCCTACACAGAACAACCCATATCCCAATTATTGCATCGTCGGGACACCTTACACCAACTTTTAGATCCTTTAGGATTGGGAGGATTTGGAGTCTTACTCCAAACTAAAGGAATCACAGAAACAGCAAATTCCCAACCACTCAAAGGATTTATTACCCCTGAATCAGCTTAGGCATGAGGTTGATGGTTGGTGGTTGATGGTTGACCAGAAATCCAAATATTCCAGGAAGTACGAAGCTAACATAATTCGGGTTGGAGGAACTGTATAATACACTAACAGTCAAAAAATTGCTGATTTAGGATAAATTCGTTCTGTGTTGTAAAAACTTGAGACTGATTCAGACTCAGTTGTAAGTATTGATTGACGCATCAAACAAGTAACAGCACAGAAAAAAGGGTGTTTACTGAGATAATTTCTCTCAACCGTTGAAATTGTTATAAAAGTAAGTACAGTTCAAAAATCAAAAATAAAAGGTTAATAATTATGAACACCCATGAATTATTGATGCTAGTTGTGTTACTTACCCCAGGAATTTTACTGTCAGTCATGATTATGGTGACTTTCGCCGCCGGGGGATAAATTGATCGAGATTGCTGCTAATAACTAACCTCAGATTAGTGCTTAGCAGCTCACAAACTACAATTAACAGCAAACGCTCAACCATTGGGAACGCAAACAATGAAGGTGGCATTTCTGGGTACTGGATTAATGGGACAGCCTATGGCTCAGAGGTTATTGGAGGCAAACATTCCAGTGATTGCCTACAACCGTACCCCAGAAAAATTAGAACCATTAAAAACTGCTGGCGCTGAAATTGCCGTCAAGCCTTATCAAGCAATTAGTGCGGCTGATTGTGTCATTCTCATGTTGACTAATGCCGCAGCTATTTACAGTATCTTGCTTTCAGACCGTTCTTCTGGGTCAGTCAGAGGACGTAGTATTATCCAAATGGGTACTATTACCCCCACAGAAAGTAAGGAAATTAAAGATGCAGTAATAACCGCAGGAGGAGAGTATATAGAAGCACCTGTATTAGGTGGCATACCGGAGGCAAAAGCCGGGAAACTGATTTTGATGGTGGGTGCCTATAGGGAACAATATCAGCGTCACTTGGAGTTATTAAAGCATTTTGGACCAGAGCCAGTATTAGTAGGAAAAGTGGGAACTGCTTCGGCTCTGAAGTTAGCTATGAATCAATTGATTGCTTCGATGACTACAGCCTTTGCCCTGAGCCTTGGTTTTGTCCAGCGTCATGGTATAGAAGTAGACTTATTCATGCAGATTTTGCGGGATAGTGACCTTTATGCCTCTACCTTTGACAAAAAATTGTCAAGAATGGTGGATGATGATTATGCTAATTCTCATTTTTCTACAAAACATCTGTTGAAGAACACTGATTTCTTTATTGAAGAAGCAAAATCAGCGGATTTAAATGTACGCAGTATCGAAGGAGTGAGGGAAATTTTGGAAATGGCAATGAAAATGTCATTTGCATATGCAGATTACTCCTCTATATTTTCTGCGATTAAGGCAGGCGATCGCTAGGCCAAATTTAGGGACTTCTAATTGAAGGAGGTAGCCGATGAAAAATTTCACCATCATCTATGAAAAACCTCACCCTCGCTTTTTGCGGTGCAAAAATCTTTCCCTCTCCTTATTAAGGAGAGGGATGTCCGCATTAAGGAGAGGGATGTCCGCTCTTGTCAGGGTGAGGTTATAGCCCTACGATTTTAGGTTAGGACATATTTTAACCCTCATCCATCTATCTTGAGAACTGGAGTTTTCTGTTCAAAGAGAATACCAAAAAATCTATTATCCTGTAGGGGCACGGCATCTACAATATTCTTCTATCGGTTGTAAGCTAACTGATGCCGTGCCCACCTCACTTACAACTCAGGAGGGGCAATTAGTGTGTTAGAAACTCAAGCAGTTGGACAAAAATCTTCACTGTTGCCTGTTGCCTGTTGCCTGTTGCCTGTTCCCTCTCCCGGAGGGAGTTAAGCAGCACCTATTAACTTTTCACCATCTAACATTTTACTAGCAGCTTCTAACAGAGCTTCTTCCAAATAGGGCTTAGTAAAGTAACCACTAGCACCTAGTTGAATAGCCATTTGTCGGTGTTTATCCGCACCCCTGGAAGTCAACATAGCGATGGGTAATTTTTGTAAATCGGAGTCTTTTTGCAGGCGAGACAGCAACTCTAAACCATCGCATCTAGGCATTTCAATATCACAGAATACCAGATCGCAAGGTAAACCGGAGCGTAATTTATCCCAAGCTTCTTGACCATCTCGCGCTTGTTCTACACGATACCCAGCCTTATTAAAGCTTAGAGATAGTAATTCTCTTACAGTAATTGAGTCGTCCACAATCAACACCGTAGGATCGCTCTTGCTTTCAACTGGTTCTAAATCACCAGGAGGAGAATTTTGCTCCCAGAATGAACTAACACCACTTTGTTTAGATGTACGTCCTTGGAAGATATCCATAATTTCCAAGACATCGGCAATTGGCATAATCCTGCCATCACCAAGCACCGTTGCACCCGCTACACCAATGGGTTTGGGTGCTGGTCCTTCAAATTGTTTAATGGCAATTTCTTGTTCATTCAGTACCTGATCGACTTCTAGGGCCAGTAAATTATTAGCCGATCGCACCACAATTGCGGATATCATCTCATCATCACGATTAGCACCATAGACGTTACCGCGACTCAGTTGACGATTTAATGTTAATAACTCCTTCAGGGGTTTAAATGGTAGCTTGGCATCATGCCACTTAATAAATGCTTGCCCATCGGGGGTGTATTGAACGTGTTTTGGATGTATATCTAAGGTATCTTCGACCCCATCCATGGGGAAAGCAATTCTCGCCTTATTGGATACGCAGAATAGGGCTTTACAAATACTCAGAGTCAACGGTAGACGGATAGTAAAGGTAGTTCCCTTACCAATGGTGGAATCGATGTTAATCATGCCTCGAATCTCACCAATTTTAGTGCGAACAACATCCATGCCTACCCCTCTACCACCTAACATATCGGCTTTGTCTTTGGTGCTGAAACCAGGGTGGAAGAGTAATTCGTAGGTATCTGTGGCAGATAGAGTTTGAGCTTCTGCTGGGGTAATTAAACCCATCTTCAAGGCTTTTGCTTTTACCTTGTCAGGATTAATACCCGCACCATCATCGCTCACAGAAATCACAGTTTGGTTACCTTGGTGGAAGGCAGAAACATTGATAGTAC
The DNA here is from genome assembly GCA_030066045.1 of Calothrix sp. MO_167.B12. Lineage (GTDB taxonomy): Bacteria > Cyanobacteriota > Cyanobacteriia > Cyanobacteriales > Nostocaceae > Calothrix_A. The sequence continues at coordinate 44,950 of JASJCJ010000016.1, read as the reverse complement.
CTGTTTCCGGCTTACCTGTGGCTATGCGTTCCTCTGGGGTTTCAATCCCGTGAGCGATCGCATTATTCAATAAATGATTCAGGGGATTACCTAAATGCTCCAAAATCATTTTGTCAATTAAAGTATCCCGACCTTGGACATTTAATTTTACCTGTTTGCCAGATTTAATGGCATTATCCCGCACTCCTCGCGGTAACATGTCTGTGGCGACGGAAAATGGTTCCATGCGTGAGCGGGTTAATCCTTCTTGTAACTGAGTGGTTACCTGTCGAAATTGCCGAGCTACTTGCTCGGTTTCTTCGACAACAAACTCAATGTCACTGGATGACTCCCGTACCCGGACAATTAATTCAATCATTTCCTGGGATAAGGTATGGAAGGGAGTAAAGCGATCGATTTCCAGTTCTGTAAAACCCCTGTCAGTTTCTTCATCACCACCTGAGCTACTCTTGTTGCGACTGGCTAGCAAGGAAGCTTCCAGTAGGGAGTGCTCATATAGTTCCTCCATTCTCGCCCCTACATCACTTAACTGCTGTACTTGATGTAGTAAATTATCTAATGATTGCCGTAAACGCTCTTGATCTTGTTCTAAAGTATTACGATTAACTACTAACTCGCCCACCAAGTTACTCATGTCGTCCAGATGTTTGACTGGTACTTTCATTAATTGTTCAAATCTGGATACACGAGAGCTAGAGTTGCGTTTGGGCGAATCCGCTGTTTGTGAAGGTGCTGATCCTTTCAGCATCTCTTCTAAATCTTTAAAACCATTAGCAATGGTATCATCAATAACTGGCTCAGATGTATCGGATTTAACTTCTTGCTGACCAGCCCCTTGGGTTGCTGCTGGGGCAGTTTCCTGGGGAATATCTACATCCAACAAAGCTTCTAAATCAGCAAATTCTGCTTCTACATTGTCATTACTCACAGACGCGCTGTCTTCGTTAATTAAAGCTTCTAAATCAGCGAAATCATCTTCATCTGTAGCATTAATATTTTCAAGTATTTCATCAGTTTGATTTTCTGGAGTTTCTGGCTCCTGAGTTGTTGCTGGTATTGATGTTGATGATACTTGTATATTATCTGTTGCCCTATTGGTAACAGCTACTAGTTCATCGAAATCTGCTGAATCTACCGTTTGTTCTTCAGTAAATGCTTGTGTAACTTCTCCAGCAGCAGCATCTACACCATCATCGGTGGAATCAATTTGGAAATTCTCAGAAGGGTTCGCTCCTTGGGTTGTTGCTGGAGGGAGCATAGCCTTTTGGGAATCTATATCTGAGGAGGGCAGCACCTCTTCTGTTTTAGTTGGAGGTGGTAATGCTACTGACTCAATATGACTAACATCATTAACATCTTCACTCTTTTCCTCTGGTTCAATTTCTGAGAATACAGTTGATTCTAATTCTGCTAAATTATTAGTAGCTTGAGATTGTATATTATTTTCTTCTGGCTCCAGTTCTGAGAATATAGTTGATTCTAATTCTGATAAATTATTAGGAGCTTGAGGATGTATAGTATCTTTTTCTGGCTCCAGTTCTGAGAATATAGTTGATTCTAATTCTGATAAATTATTAGGAGCTTGAGGATGTATAGTATCTTTTTCTGGTTCAATTTCTGAGAATACAGTTGATTCTAATTCTGCTAAATTATTAGTAGTTTGAGGATATATAGTATCTAATTCTGGTTCTATTTCCGAGAATATAGTTGATTCTAATTCTGATGAATCATTAGTAGTTTGAGGTTGAATACTATCTTTTTCTGGTTCAATTTCTGAGAAAATAGTTGATTCTAATTCTGCTAAATCATTAGTAGTTTGAGGATATATAGTATCTAATTCTGGTTCAATTTCTGAGAATACAGTTGATTCTAATTCTGCTAAATCATTAGTAGCTTGAGATTGTATATTATTTTCTTCTGGTTCCAGTTCTGAGAATATAGTTGATTCTAATGCGGCTAAATCATTAGTAGTTTGAGATTGTATATTATTTTCTTCTGGTTCAATTTCTGAGAATATAGTTGATTCTAATGCGGCTAAATCATCATTGATACCTAGCACATCCTCTATATCCAATTGTATTGAATCTGAATCTGTATTATCTTCTAATGGATATTCACCGAAAATTTCCCCAGACTCAGCAGCAGCAAATAAGCTTTCCTCTAAAGATTTTGCAATATCTTTCTGTTCGATCTCACCATCTAAATCATTTTTTGCCTGCTTATGTTCCTGATTTAGATTATAATTTTGAATATTTTTTTGATCTAATTCTAATGATATATCTGATTCTGGAGTTGATAATGCATCAAACAAACTATCTTCTACAAACTCCTCTGAAGATAGATCATTATTTTCTCCAGTAGATACATTTTGTATATCGACAAGAGGTGTATTTGTTTCTAATAATTTATTATCGGATGATTCTTGCTCTGTTATATTTGTATTTGTATCAGGGAATAAATTATCAAAATTGCTATTATTATTTTCACTTAAAGTTTCCCAGGAAGGTATTGTTTCCTGACTGACTAACTCCAAAAATTCATTAATATCATCGACATCTTTAGTATCTTCAGCAACTAATTCTTCTGAGGTAGGTGTAACTAAATCATTGAGATTTTCAACAGAATTCTGATCAACATCTAAGTCAATATCTGTTTTAGAACTATTATCTTTTTTCCCTGGAACCTGATGATTATCTTCTAATAAATCATCACCAAACAACTGCACTAATGTTAAATCTTCGGGAGCTTTTTTAGGTAAATTTATATTATGATTTTTGGATACTTCCAAAGATAAAAAATCGGCTAAATCCAGATCATTTTCTTCCTTGTTATTATTCGTGTCGACCTGAATTTGCTCCGCATCAAGATTTATATCTAATACATTCTCTTGTTGCCAATTATCGTCTAATTCTGGATTTTCATCTGCGAATAGACTAGCAAGAGTATTTAACTCAGCACTCCCTACTTGCGGACCATTGACATGAATATTTTTGCTAATTGGCAATAAGTCTTTTTCATCGCTACTATTATCTTCTTGATTGAAAAGCTCAGATAAATCATTAATATTATTCTGAGGTTCTATATGCTCTAATTCTAAAACGGGAGTATCTTCAGGGATATTGTTGATGTTGCTAGTAGAATTATTTGGCTGTGGTGTGACTACCAAAGGAGTAATTTCTTCATCCTCTTGAACAGCAGGCAAATTGAATAATTCAATATCACCGATTAGAGCTTCTAATTGTTCGCTGGGGACTATTTGTGTTTCTTTATCTGCTAGAACTAATTCAAGAGCCTGTTTGATGCTAGTAATTACTACTTTTGCCAGTGTAAGATAACTATTGGCAGGATTAGCGATCGCAGCTTGGGCAGTGAGACATAAAGCTGACCAACTAACTAAATCCAGTTCTTCTCCCAGCTCTGCTAGGTACTGACAGCAATCTTGTAATTGTTGCCGATTTTCAGCAGTTTCTGTTTGTTTAAACAATTGCAACATTTGTCTTAATGTTTTTAAGACATGAGTTTGCAACTGTTGTCGTCCATAACTTTCTGAAGCAGCTGGGGGAGTTTTTGTTTGTTGAGTGGCAGTAGAATCTACCACACCATTTTTGCCAGGATCGCTAATTCCTTGATCCCCTTGTTTGACCAAGAAATCGAGATGTTCGTGCAGCAACTGAAAGCAAGGTTCGGCTTCTGACATCAAATTATTTGCGACTTCTTCTGTCAGACCGAATGGTCCTTGTAAATTTTCTAATAAAGCTTTTAAAGTATCAGAGACATCGAGAAATAAAGTTTCTAATTTTTGGTCAACCTTTACTGGTTGTTCCTTGAGAATTTTAAAACAATCTTCCAAGCGATGGGCAGTACGTTGAATGCTACTCAGACCTAGCATTGCAGCCCCTCCTTTCACGGAGTGAGCCGCCCGAAATACCTCATTGAGAGTTTCCGGGTCATTTAGGGTACTCTGAAGATTCAGCAGCCCTTGCTCGATAGTAGTCAAGTGCTCTTTTGCTTCCTCGATAAAATAACCTAAAATTCGCTGTTGTTGTTCTGGCAGCATAATTGCAGTTGTAATTTAAGAGTTAAAAGTTAAAAGTTAAAAGTTAAGAGTTTAGTCATTTGTCATTTGTTAATTGTTGTTATCTAATGACCAATAACAAATAACCAATAACCAATGAACCCATTATCGGGATTCAGATGTTTCCACCCGGAACCGTTCCACAGAAGATATTAAATCGCGGGATACACCTACTAAGTGTTGTAAAGCACCAGATACCCTTTGTGCTTCTTGGGATGTTTCTTGTGCCGTTAACTCCACCGATTGCATCACTTGGGCAACAGCGCGAGAAGTATCGGTCTGATTCACCGTGTCAGCAGAAATTGAGCGTACCAACTTATCAATCCGGTCGGCTACGTGAATAATGTTATCGAGCGATCGCTTGGCTTCTTCAGCTAGTTTAGTACCCTTAATTACCTGTTGGGTTCCTTCTTCCATAGCTGTCATCACAGAGCCGGTTTCGCTTTGGATTTGCATCACAATTTGTTCGATTTCTTTAAGAGATTTGGCTGATTTGTCTGCCAACTGACGAACTTCGTCTGCAACAATAGCAAATCCCCTCCCAGCTTCCCCAGCCCTAGCCGCCTCAATACTGGCATTCAATGCTAACAAGTTAGTACGGGAGGCAATCTGGGAAATCAAAGCTACAATTTTAGAAATCTCCTGAGAAGATTCCGCTAATCGCTTCACCTTACGAGTAGTTTCAGCTACCGTTTCCCGAATTTCCAAAATACCTGCCACGGTATTTTCTACCGCTTCTCCCCCTTTCTGAGCAATTTTACTGGCATCATGGGTCACAGCTTCTGCTTCCCGTGCTGCTTCTGCTACCCGTTGGATAGAGTCAGTCATCACCTGAACAGAATTGAGAGTTGCAGCCAATTCTTCTGCTTGGCGCAAAGCATCGCTAGATAAAGCTCGAGCAAAGGTTTCAGAATTAGTTGAACCTTTAGTAACTTCCCTGGCAGCAACCTTTACCTGTTGGACAATATCCCGCAGATTTTGAATAGTCAGGTTAAAGGCATCGGCAACGGCTCCTAATACGTCTGCTGTCACCTCGGCTTGTACGGTCAAATCCCCCCTGGCAGCACCTTCCACATCATCTAGTAAGCGAATTACCTGACGTTGTAAACTCTCGTTAGCTTCTTCCTGCTGTTGAGCCTTGCGGGTAGCTTCATTGGTGGTAGTGAAAATCACCCGAGCCATTTCATTGAAGCCAGTGGCCAATTGCCCAAATTCATCTTCCGAATAGACAGTGGCTTTCACATTTAAATTCCCTTGACGCACGGCATCAAATTGAGATTGCAAATCTCTGGTGGTTCTTTGCAATTGTCGAATACTCAAACTACTGGCAATACCAGCGGTGAAAGTACCAGCAATACCTGCGGCTAAAGCCATTACCCAGCCTGTATTCCTCACCGATTCCCGTTGCTGGGGAGGGGAAAAAGAAGTGGCAGCAAAACTGACAGATGCCACTACCACCGCTGATACAATACCTACAGCACCACCAATTAACCAAGGCTTAGTTTGTAGAGGTGCATTCTCTAAAGGGGCAAAAAAACCTTGTTCGACATTAACCTCAGGTTCAAGTTTCTTAATACCAGGATCTGTAAATACTGGTACTCCTTCTTGGGAACCAGTAATACTAAATAGTTCATCATCGCGATTGCTATCTTGGAGATTGCTATCGGGGGTGATGGTAGAAGTTTCTGGAACATTATGGGTGCCAGTTGAACCTTCTAGGGGACTAGAATTGAAAAACGACTCATTGGTGTCAGTTTCAGGAATATTGAAACCAGGAATATCTCCTAAATCATCAAACTCATCGAAATCATCTAAAAACTCTATATTTCCACCTTGAGATAAACTGGAATTAGGAATGCTACCAGCATCTTCACTGTCATTCAATTCTTCAGAACCGAATGCAGACTCAAATGCCTCAAAGTCGAAACTATCATCGCCACTATCTTGGCTAATTTCCTGGGAATCCGATAGACCGAAGGCTTTCTGCTGACCGTATCCCTGATTAGCTGAATCTGACTGAGAAATATTACTATGATTAGAATTTTCAATATGATCTATTTTGGGCTGTGGAGCAATTTCCGGAGCTACACCCATCAGTAAAGTTTCGCCACCATTATTAATATTTGATGAATTTTCATTTACTCCAGAGAAATTTTCTGCTGCTACTTGATCTTGAGATTGGTCTTGATCTGAGGATAAATTTCCTGTTGACAAGGAAAAATTTTCACTGGCTGGCACAGCAAAAGTCTGTAAATCATCGTTAGCTCCTGGGAATGGAGAATGATTATTTTCTGGAATTTCCAACTCCATAGCTTGGTCATCTTGCTGCCAAGAAATGGATTCATCTAATTGTGATGATTCATATTTATTATTTGGAGATTGCTCTGCTACCGCAAAAGGGTTATTATAATCCGCACTTTCACTACTGTTGGATGTGGTCATTAAACCACTACTATCTACAGGCACCTCAAATGGACTACTAAAAGGTGAATCTTGGTCAACAGATGCTGCTGATTCATTTTCAGGTACAAAATCATTGAGACTAAAAGTATTACTAGTTATACTTCCTTGGCTAGCCAAATCTTCAAAATTGCCAATAGATATTGGTTCCTCATCTATAGGTGACAAATCTATTGATTCATCATCGCTGAAGTACGACTCTGAAGTTCCTACTTGCTGCTGGTATTGGTTGATATTATCTAAACCATTTTCAGCCAGACTAATTATTTCTCGATCTTCAGTTAGTTTGATAACACTTTCATACTCTGCCTTGGCTACATCAAACTTCTGTAAAACATAATAAATATGACCCCTTAATAAGTGGATGTTGGCATCTTCTGGAGCAATATCTATTACCCGATCAATCAGATTAGCCGCCTCCTCATAGTTTGCTTGGACGTAGGCTTTATACGCCTGTTGGTAAACTTCTTGATAATCATTGATACTAGTTGCCATTTGCTATCTCCCTGTTTTATCCTGCCCACCGAGCACTCCGCAAAATTGCCATGGGATCGAGTAACCGCAAATACTGATTATTTTGAGCATCTAATAACCATTCACCACGTAAAAAGGGAGCCATAGTATCTGGCACATTATTGGTTGCCACTAGATGCTGTATATCAAGCCAGTCCATACCACCAATTTCATCTACAGCTAAGCCGATTATTGTGTCTTGCTCTTCTACAGCAATTACTGGTATTTCTGCTCTATCGGTATTTAACGGAGTCATTTCTCCCAAAAATTGACCTAAATCAGCCACCCAAATTACTCGACCTCGTAAATTTAAAGTACCCAAAAGTAGAGGAGAAGCATTAGGAATGGGCGTAATTCTCTCCGGACTCAGTTCTATAACTTCCCGGATACCGATGGCTGGTAGGGCAAACTCCTGATGTGAGGGAATATAAAATCTCAGATGCAACTCACCTTCAGGACTTTCTACCTGTACTTCAGGACGGAATTGGTCTTGCCCATTGCCCTCTAAAAATTCTGGTTTACTGACCATTTTCTTTTCATCCTTATCCTCGCAGCAGCTGTTTGACTGTTCCAACCAACTCCGTAGGTTGAAATGGCTTGGCAATGTAAGCGTCTGCACCTTGCTTCATACCCCAATAACGGTCAAATTCTTCACCTTTAGAAGAACACATTACCACTGGTACATCCTGGGTATTCGGATTTGATTTCAGCCGACGACAAACTTCATAGCCGTTCATCCGGGGCATGACAATATCCAATACCACCAAATCAGGACTAGTGGTTTTAATTGTCTCTAAGGCTTCTTCTCCATCACAGGCGTGGGCAACCGTTAAACCACTTGCTTTCAGGAGGTCGGTAATCATCTCCCTTTGCGTCAGGCTATCTTCCACAATCAGAACTGTACTCATATAATGCCTACCTACCTCCCGATATAGATGTTCCCAATTGGAACATTTTCTGGTTTGCTTGTATCAAATTAATGTATAAATTAAACCTAGTCATTTACTTATGTGCTAAGTATAAGTGATTTCCTGGGATTGGCTGATTCTGTGATAATATTTTTACTCCATCTTTAATTCAATCAACAAGTCTTGGGTATATTGTTTGTCTTTGGCAGTCATGTCCCTTTCGAGATATTTTTTTACGAGCATTACTAAGTCATTGTGCCCAAAAGGTACAGTTAAATAATCTGTTGCTCCAATAATTTTTGCTTTTATGCCCTGAAAAAGCATGTTTGGCTCTGTAACTAGAATAATGGGCACCTCCCGAAAAACCGTAGAATTCCTTAACATCGAGCAAATTTCATAACCATCTAATTCTGGCATAGCAATTTGACAAAATATTAAATTGGGTCGTAATTGAAACAACAAACCTAGAGATTCTAAGGGATTGGTAAAGGCGATCGCCTCATACCCATTAGCTTCTAAGATCGGCTTCATAGCTTGACCCATGTAATTTTTATTACCGATGCATGTGATCAGCTTTTCAGGTTTGGAATTTAATTCCCTAGGTAGTTGATACTCATCTTGATTAAGGGTAGCTAAAGAAACTATTTTTACCCACCCTTTTTCTACGTAAGGGTATATTGCTTTGGCAAATGTGAAGATGTCACTGTTCAGATAACGAGCTAATTGACGGATAGAGGTTTTGCTGTCTGCCCAACTTTCAAGTTTTTTCATTGTTACTGGTGGTAGAGCAGAATGTAGCTGAACTATATCGGCTAACATCAGACATTGTTCGGGAGATTGAATGTATGGATATAGCTGTTTCCAGTCCTGGATTTGCTTGATTACCCGACTCAAAATAGGTGTAATTTCTAAGGTAGTTAAGTGGGGAGTTAGTAATGAAGTTGAATCAAAAATGAATCTACCTTGATGCAAACTCAACAAGTCAAAGAGAATTTCATGTACTAAGCCATGAATAATACTACTAGCCTGGGAGACATGAATACTGTTGTTTGCCAATAGCTGCCACAAACAGTTGTATTCGGGAATATTCCAGGGCGTGCTAGAATCTGCTGGGCTTATATCTAATGTTTCTAAGTTGATCTGCCCCTTGTAAAGATGTAAGTAATCTTGCAACCGCGATAAGCTAGTATCTCCATAGGTGGCATAAACAATTTGACCATTAGAGATAAAGATAAGCCACATTTCCTGTTTGCAGTGAGTAGAGTGACAGCTTTCCACGAAGAGTAGACCAGTTAGCTGTCCTGATTCAATCACTTGCAAGATGCTATAAATATCGATTTCCCGTAAATTTCCCTGCATTTAGTTAACAGGCACTCCTTGCTATATTCTCGACAGTGTTGATTCATTTTGCACCTTTCCTGTTTTATTTTTCTACTAGGTGATGAATAGATCCAGAAATTCTTCATCACTCACCACTCTGACCACAATTTACACACAAACCCATAAGTTTAGAATTCTTCGGTTCACATCTTGCACCACAAGATTACCCTCAATACAGCAAACTTATGGGAATTTACTTACTTTTTTGTTTACAGATCAAAAAAATACAATCAAAATCATTATACTGAGATATCTCACCTTAAATTTTTGTCAAAAACTCTTCTAAGCTGAGTAATAACACGGTAGCCATTATGTCTATCTTAATTACACAATTTAAAAGTGCAATAATCTAATTCTATAAAAGGAAAGATGTAATATGGCATCTACAGGCGTATTTTACCTACACATAATTTAGTTGGTTACGTCGTATTACATCAATAATTCAAAGTATATCTAAAAACATAACTAATTATTATACAAAAGGGTGAGATTGTGCTGTATTTAGCAGAAATACAAAAGCCAAAAATTGGCGGGCTACTTAGTGGAGTGGGAAAAACAGAGCTAAAGTTAATGGCTTGTCAGCGAACTGATCACAGTTGGAATCCCGTTAATGATGAAGTGATTACCACGGATGAGGCTGGCAAATTACAGGATGGGGCGTTAGTGCTTGTAGAGATGAATGGGAATCGTCAAGTGCAGCGTCTCCAAGAAGCTGGCCGTCCTCTGGTAAATATATTGCAGAATTTGTCCCGGCAGTTAGAGAAGTTAAAACTCAAAGAAGAAGAAATCAACCAGTGGAAAGAGTCACTGACATTTCAAGCGGAGGAATTCAACAATCGCGAGCTGGAGATGGAGGCACGGTGGGAGCAACTGCAACAAATTGAGGATGAGTTTCAACGCTTAGAAACCGAGAAGCAAGAGTTTGAAACAACCCGCCAAGAAATAGAAAAGTTACAGTCAGAAATTAAGCGCGAACGGGAAGAATTAGAAGGTGCTTGGGAGCATTTACGGGGTGAACAGGCTCGTTTGCAAGAGTCACAAGAGGAGTTACAGACGGGAAAGGTTTTAGATGAAGAGCAAAGTCGCCAATTACGAGAATTAATTGATCGCCTTTCGGGTAGTGTTGCTTCTGTAGAACCAGTTCGGGAACATCTGAATTTGGCTTTAGAGATGGTGGAAAGCCAGCAGGAGATTCTCAACCCCCATTGGGAACAATTTCAGTCACAAAAAACCCTAGTCGAACAACAGCAAGCAGCAGTAGAAGAGTTGGCACAAAATTATTCCCAACAGCAACAGGAGTGGGAAGAAGTTCAAACTAATCTGCTACAACAGCAGGCTGATTTGCAAGCCAATACAGCAGTTATAGAAAGCAAGCAAGCATACATTCAAAGCTTGCGAGAGCATTTACAACGTCAAGAAGATTTGTACCAGTATATTCAATCCTTAGCTGTGATGGCTGGTGATGTTGTCCTCAGTGACAAAGTAGATATGGCTGCTTTGGAAAATATGCCTGTGGAAGAATTGCAACAAAAGATCCAAGATTCCCAGGAAAAGTTGAAGATCGATTCAAGTTTTGTTAACGATCAAGAACAAGAATTAACATACAAGTTAAAAGAGATTGCCGAACTCAAAACTAAGATTAGTCAGGCATCAGGAGAAGAAAAAACTCAATTAGAAGCTGTTTTAGCAGATGAAAAAGATGCTTATCAATTTCTAAATGAATCTTTGGTGGGACAACGTCGCAGTCTATTAGATTTGGAAAGTTATTTGAGACAATATCAGGCTGTACTTTGGCAACGCCAAGGTAATTCTCTGATGAATCTTCCAGAGGAACAGAAAATCGATCTGAAACCAGCACTGAAACAAATTGATACTTATAAACAACAAAAATTAGCAGAATTACAAAGTATAGAAAGGGAATTGGAGGATATAGATACTGGGTTTGAATTAGCACAAAACATGATTGATAATCGCATTCAAGAGCAAGAAACAAAACGTCAAGAAATAAAATCTTTAGAGCAAGATTTACTGGAGCGTCGTCAGGTTGCGGATGAATCATTAGGAAAACTGAATATTTACCAAGAAGCTTTACAGCCGATTCAAGATGCTTTGGATGGCTTGCGCTACAAGCTACAGGAGTTATCTAAATCTTTAGTAACAGTTCAAGAAACTGGTGAATCTCAACAACAAACGATTAATGAAATGAACCAACAGTTGATGACTGTAATTGCTCAACCAGAATTGGCAGTATCTTAAATAATACCGATTTAATACATGCTTGCAACACATCCCTCGGTAGAGACGTAGCAATGCTACGTCTCTACAAAAATCTATGGGTCCCATTCTTTTTTGAAAAGCAAATCCAATCGCCTTTTGTTTGAGCGATCGCACCTCCAGGAAAAGGATCGGTTTGGGATTTGTTGGGTGCTATAATCAATGCTGTGAGTTTCTCTATGTGTTCAAAATTAGGGGCACATGGCAGTATTTTTTGTAGCACCTGGCGCATTACCCGGCGTTGCAGAGCAATTGGTGCGGTTTGTAATTGACGGCGATGGATTTGGATGTTCCCAGGAATTGAGGATGGAGATTCTGTTACTACCTCCTGATATAATTTCTCGCTGACTTGTTGTAAATATTCTACTTCTGCCTGTAATAGTTCTGCTGTTTGAGCTAAAGCTGATTCTACTTGGGGATTAAAATTAGCTTGCAGGTAGGGTAATAGTTGTTGGCGAATGCGATTGCGGGCGTATTTTACATCCTGGTTGGTGCTGTCTTCCCAAATTGGCAATTGTAAGTCTTGACAAAATTGCCCTGTTGTAGTTCGAGTAGTTTCTAGCAGGGGGCGTACTAACCAAATATTATCTCCTAGGGGACGTTGCCAGGTTAAGGCTTGCATCCCATCTGCACCCGTGCCGCGAATTAGGTTGTAGAGCAGGGTTTCTGCCCGATCGCTGGCTGTATGCCCCGTAACCACACAGTCATATTTATGTTCCCGAGCGATCGCAGTTAATTCATGGTAACGCCAATGGCGGGCAGCAGCTTCGGTTTCTACTGATTGCTCGGCTATAGCTAAATAAAAAGATACATTCCAATCCCTAGCCAAATTTTCTACGTGTTGGGCATTAGCTTGGGAGTCAGAACGCCAGCGATGATCGCAATGGGCAATACCCAACTGCCAACCCCATTTCGGCTGTAAGTCTAATAGCAGTTTGCTCAAACACAGAGAATCTTGTCCGCCAGAAACAGCTATCAATAGCCTGTGATTTTTGGCAAATAAGTCACGGGTGCGAATAGTTTGGTGAATTTGGGCGTGTAAAGGAGTCCATTGCATTAATAGTTATCAGTTAAGCTGCTGTGCAGCTAAATTGTATAAGGTGAAAAAGTCAAATTATTGTAGTGCGGGCATCTTGCCCGCGTCCGATATACAAATTAAATACGCCACAGCTTATCAGTTTTTCACGGAAGTATTTCAAGATACTTTCAAGTTATCGCCGGCGAGATTATAAAAGCCTCATGCATATTGAGAAATGGAGTTTTCCTCCAGGGAATAACAAAAGATAAGCCTCTACGTATAAACTAGCAAATAAAATTAAATAAAAGTATATAGTAGCACTAAATATAATGATTTGTCTGTATAAAATGAAAATATATATTACTCCTATTTGATTTTTGAAAAACACGTAGTGGATTGACACAGCTAAAATAGTGCAATAGGTGTAGGTTGGATTGAAGAATGTAGACGCAACAGCGGCTTGGAGCAGAGTAACCCAACACCAGTAAAGCTTTGTTGGGTTTCCCTATCGCTCAACCCAACCTACATTTTTAGGCGTGTCAGTCCACTATAAGTACCTAATTTTATTCAACAATCAAACTGGATTCCTATATATACTTGTGTAAAGTTGAATAAAATACAGATTAAATAATTAAGAGTAGTATTGTCAACATTCAGAGTTAGTTTATGTGTAGTTCACTCAATTGAACGTATTAGCTACATATAGCTAAATCATATTGGAAGGTCTTTTGAAAGACATAAAATGCCTCCAATGAATGTATATTTATGTATTTACACATATCTTGCACCTTCTCAATAAGAGTAAGGTGGGCATAGGTGGGTTACGCTAAATCAAGGTTTTCAGGCTCTAATTTTCTCAATAATCTTGTGGTGTAAGATGTGAATTTACAGAAATAATACAATCAGTGAAAACCATTGCTAGCAGGGCACTGGGTAAATAAACTAACCATTGAGATTCAACAAAAAAATTGCATGATCAGCATTTTAAATTTTGTAGGTTAAATCTTCATGGAGAATATTTTGTAGATACAAAAGCAGCTGATATCGGTATGTTTAATTCAACATGGTGGCACTATTTATATTTTGTGTAAAACAAAATATTTGACGAGTTAAACTTTATCTGAAATTTTGGGAATCATAATCGGTAAGAGAAAGCAAAAGCCAATTATAGGTTATGAAAATTATCAGCGAGCAAGGTATGGATTATGACTTCTAATTTTGAGCCGCCACCAAAATCTCTATCTCTTTTGACTGTTGTTGCTGGTTTAGTCACAGCGATAGTAGTTATTGCAGGTTTAAATGCTCTATCAAATCGTTTAGAGCAGAAAGAATCTAATGCTAGTAAAGTGAATGATTCTACTTCCCAAGTAGAAAAATCTGAGAAAGAAAAGGAACCAGAGGCTCGATATGCCAAACTAGATACTCAATCTATGGAATTACCTGGTTCTAGAGTTACAGATGATGAACTTAAGGCTACCAAAACTCCTTTTATCCCTGCAAAAGTCAAAAAGTTAACTGTTGCAGAAATAGAAATTGCTCGCCAAGCTTGGAAATATTTTGAGCGTAACTGGAATGAAAAAACTGGTTTAGTTAACTCAGTTGATGGTTTTGCTTCCGTTACTCTATGGGATCAGAGTGCTGCAATAGCAGCTTTAGTTAGTGCGAAAGAGTTAGAAATTATTCCAGAGAAGGAATTTAAGAGTAAGATGAGTCAGATGTTAACAACCCTGGCAAAATTACCTTTATATAATCAAGAATTACCCAACAAAGTTTATAATTCCCAGACTTTACTACCTGTAAATTATGGGCAGTTAGATAAAAAATCAGAAATTGGTTGGTCTGCTATCGATTTAGGCAGAATGGCGATATGGTTAAAAATTATTGGTCATCGCTATCCTCAATACAAAAAACAAACGGAAGCTGTATGGAAATCTTGGCAAGTTAAGCGCTTGGTTAAAAACGGAGAAATGTACGGCACCAGTGTTGTTGATGGGAAAGAACAATATAATCAAGAAGGACGTTTAGGATATGAGAATTATGCCGCTTTTGGTTTGAAACTTTGGGGATTGGATGTTAAAAAAGCCCTGGATTATCAAAATAAAGCTGCTTTTGTTAGTCTCTATGGTAAAGGGATACCCTATGATATTCGGGATGCCAAAAAATATGGAGCAAATAACTATGTTCTCAGCGAACCATACTTCTTAGATGGCATAGAAACTGGTTTCCAGGCTTTACCAAAAGCTTATGCAGATCGAATATTAGCTGCACAAGAAGCGCGTTATAAAGCAACAAATCAATTGACTGCAATAACAGAAGATAATTTAGATAGAGAACCTTATTTTGTTTACAATACTTTGTTTGTCAATGGCAAGCCTTGGGCAACAATTACAGACAAGAATAAAAACTACAACCACTTACGCTTTTTGAGTACTAAAGCAGCAATTGGTTGGTATGTTGTGTATAGAACAGAGTATACCCAAAAGCTATTTGATTTCGTTCATAGTAATTTGAAGGCTAAAGACGGTATTTACAATGGTTACTATGAAACTTTGCAAGAGCCAAATAAAGCTTTGACAGCAAATAATAATGGTATAGTTATGCAAGCTTTATTGTATAAAAAAGTTGGTCAGCCTTTAATTAATTGGGCAAAAGTTAAACCGAGTCCAGCAAAATAAAATACATTGGGTATTTTGAATTTCATGATCAGTAATATAGTACTACGCCTCTACGGTTAGGATATTTCTAAATCATGAAACTTTTTGATAGTCTGCTGTTTCCCCTTCCCTGTTCCCTCTTTCCTAGCGCGTAGTGCTATCAAATAAATATTTATTTGCATCACTATTAATAGTTAACTTATGGCGATGTACTAGGTATTCTCAATGAAACTTAAAGATTGCACATCAAAAATATTAAAAATAATTGCACTTTTCTTAGTAGGTACAATTTCTACTAATTCTGTTGCCGTAATTATTTCATATCGTCCATTAAAAGCACAAAATGCTGCTAATTCCTGTGGTCAAATAACTAATCCTTTAACCCCAGATGAGCAGAAATATGCTAAGACTGCTTGGCAATATTTTCTCAACAATTATCAGCCGGAAACAGGCTTTACTAATTCTACTGGTGGTTATCCTTCTGGAACTCTTTGGGATATGGGTAATTACTTGATGGCATTGAATGCTGCACGGTGGATGAATTTGATTGAACAGTCAGATTTTGATGTGCGACTGAATAAGTTTTTAACTAGTTTGGGAAAATTGAGATTATTTGAAGATACTTTACCAAATAAAGTTTATAATGCTGCTAATGGGGAATTAGTTGATTATGGAAATAATCCTATTGAGCGTGGTATTGGTTGGTCAGCTTTAGATATTGGCAGGATATTAGCAGCTTTTCATGTAATTCGTACTTGCCATCCTCAATATGCAGATTGGTTAAAATCTATTGTTGATAAATGGGCAGTTAATAAATCTGTAAAAGATGGATATATGTATGGTGCAGCAGTTTTACCAGATGGTCAAACTTTGCCTGTACAAGAAGGTCGTCTTGGTTATGAAGAATATGCTGCTAGGGGTTATGAATTATGGAGTTTCAAGGTTCCAAAAGCGGCTTCTTTTGAACCTTTTAAAATTGTAGAAATTTATGGGGTAAAAATTCCTGTTGATACCAGAAATTATCAGGAGACTAATGCAAATAATTATGTTGTTAGCGAATCTTATATTTTAGATGCAATTGAATTTGGCTTTCTTGGCAACCAAATGAAACAATATGCAGCCAATGTTTTAGAGGTACAAAAGCGTCGTTATGAAGCTACAGGTCAATTGACGGCGGTGACAGAGGATAATATTGATGGTCCCCCATACTTCCTCTATAATACTATCTTTTCTAATGGGAAAGCATGGGCAACAATTACTGAAAATAATGAGTTACATCCTAAGTTACGCAGTATTAGTACTAAAGCTGCTTTTGGTTGGCGTTATATATTTCCTGAAAGCCAATATGCTCAAAAACTGTTTGAAGTTGCTAAGGGGTTAATGAGTCCAGATGGAGGTGGATTCTATGCTGGATTATATGAAGAAACAAAACAACCAAATAAAGCTTTAACTGGTAATACAAATGGACTAATTATGGAAATTTTGTATTACAAAGCTAGGGGTAATCGTCCTCTAATTGGTGGTACTGGTGTAACCCCTTCTACTGGGAAACCAGAGAAAACGATTGTAGCTAAAGATTATCCACCTCCAGCTAATTCACAAACTAATAATCAAACGCCTTCACCTGCTGAAAAAAATCCATCTCCCCCACCTCCTCCTCCCAAGAAAAACTCATCTAACCAATCACCTCCTCCTGCCAAAGAAAATTCATCCACCCCACCACCACCTCCTCTTTCTCAAGAAAAACCGGCGATAGTTGCAGTGGCTCCTATTCCTTCAGTCGGGAAGATAAAAGCACCTTTACATTCCGAACTACAACGTCCACTCAATCTTGTGGAAAAACGTTACGCAAAAGCGGCTTGGGCATATTTTAAAGCCAATTATCAACCAGAAACAGGTTTAGTTAGCGATCGCAGTGATGTTAAAGGTGCTACTCTATGGGGAATGGGGGATTATCTGGCAGCACTCCAAGCAGCTGTGATATTAGATGTGATATCCCTCCAAGAGTTTGATGAACGTACCCGCAAGCTTTTAGGTACTTTAAAACAGTTACCCCTATTTGCTGGAGAATTACCCCATCGTGGTTATGATACTCGTACCTTAAAGCCTGTAGATTATGGCAATAATCCTATTCCAGAAGGTCAAGGTTGGTCTGGCTTGGATTTGGGTAGAATGTTAATTGCCCTGCATAATCTCAAGGCTCATTTTCCTCAATATACCGATACGGTAGATAAAATTCTCTTGGATTGGTCTTATTTAAGGGTAATTAGAAAAGGAAGAATTCAGAGTGCTGTAGTTACTAAAAATGAAAGGGGTAGGACTCTCACCAGATTTTATCCTGTCAATCATCTCGGTTATGAAGAATATGCTGCTCGTGGATTTCAGCTATGGGGATTTGAGGTAGAAAAATCTGCGGTTGGAGGCGAATATAAAATGGTTGAGGTGGAGGGGGAAAAAATTCCCGTTAAAAGAATTCGCCCTAAAGAAAAATTAGATACTAATCAGTATACAGTTAGTAATCCTTTTCTCCATTATGGACTAGAATTGGGTTTCGATCAACAGATGCGATCGCTAGTATATGCAATGTTAGAAGCCCATGCTAAACGCTATCGTCGTCAAGGTGTAGTTAGTGCTTCTGGAACAGCCTTAGTACATCAAGAACCTTATGTGATTCATAGCACTATTGTTGGTAAAAAACAATCTTGGGCAACTCTTACAGATGGAGGTAAAACAGCAAAGTCTCGTATTGTTAGTACTGCGGCTGCGTTTGGCTATTATGCCCTATTTCCTGAGCATAAATATTCGTTTCAGCTATACCAAACTACCTTGGATTTATATAATCCACTCCTAGGTTTTTATGAAGGTTTTGAGGAAAAAACTGGTAAACCTGTTTTAGGTTTTAGCAGCACTACTAACAGTATCATTCTGCAATCTCTACTTTATCGTCTGAAAAAGCAGAAGCCGTTAGTCGCAGAAAATAATAACATGAAGTCTCCTTGGTGGCGAGCAATATCTGAAGGTAATTCTGGTAATGGTTTGCCAGATAAACCTCAGCAGAAAATCCGCCCAGCTTCTCAAAAATACTGGACATCTGGTGCAGGAAAAATTAAACCTATTATTCAAGCAGAAGAAACTTTACCAGATAAATAATCTAACTTTTCCACCGTATCCGTTCGCCAAAATTCAGAAATATAAATATCTATAAATCATTACAATTATCTAATTACCTATGAATAATTCAATTTCAATTGTTGAAAACGCCCCTAACTTTACTGGTAATATTCGCTCTCGTCTCAGAGATAGGACACTACTTTTAAGGTATCTGGTGATTATTAATTTAATTTTTGGAGCTTGGTATTTACAATGGCGTATTACTAACTCTATAAATTACCAAGCTCTATGGCTGTCAATACCCTTATTATTGGCAGAAATTTATGCTTATGTTGGCGGGGTAATGTTTTTAATTGGACTATGGCGACCCATAGTTAGACAGGTAAGGTCATTGCATCAAATGGTTCCTCAATTTCCTGGTTCAGATTTACCTAATATTGATGTTTTTATTACCTGCTACAACGAGCCTGTAGAAATGGTAAAAGAGACAGCTAGAGCTGCTTTAAAGATGGATTATCCAGCTAATAAGTTGTTTGTTTACATTCTTGATGATGGTAATTCTCCAGATATGCGAGCCATGTCTGAAAGACTTTGTTTAGAGGACTTACAATCTGCGACAATGCAACAGGAAGCAGAGCGCATTGATACAGAGCGATCGCAATTAGTAATGCGTCTAGAAGAACTTAAAAATCTGCTTCCAGAAGTCTCACAAGCGGATCAATTTTTACAATCATATCAGCTACAAGTCACAAGCAATGTAAGTGAATTAACTAGTGTTTTATCATGGTTTGATAAATTAAATCATGATTTGATTCCTAATGATATTTGGCTAGCACTTAAAACTGTTCTAGCTGAAGGTTTTGATAATGCTAGAGACCATGCCCATAAAGAATTACCACCTGAAACTCCTATTGATATAGAAGTAGTAATATTCAGTCAATCTATGCAAATAAATATTTGCGATCGAGGACCAGGATGGCATTGGGAAAAGCATTTAATAAATATGCCAGATGAAATCAATGAAGATGCCGAACGCGGACGTGGTATTTTTATTATGCAGCAAGTAGCTGACAGTATTAACTATAAAACTTTGCCAGATAATCGTAATTGTTTGTCTATTACTAAGTATTATCAGCCAGTTTTAGGGACAGTAAATAAAGAAAATTATAATTTTCATTCAGTCACTGGATATCTACATAGTTTAAGTAAACTACTTCTTTTTTCCCATCCTCAGGAAAGTAAAATTAGTGATTATATATCTAAAGAATATAAATTACTAGAACAATCTATTTATGAAAAAGAATTAGAATTAAGTGAATTATCCCGTTGTCGTTACATTGCTCGACCAAAGCCTAAAGGTAAAGCCCATCATGCGAAAGCTGGCAATATTAATTATGCTATTTTTTCAGGAGAAACATCAGGAGATTTGATTCTTACCTTAGATGCAGACCATATTCCTAAGCCTCAATTTCTTCAGCGAGTAGTTCCTTATTTTTACGATTATAATCTCTACAATGGGAAATATGAAAGTAACAAAATTGCTTTTGTACAAACACCTCAAGCTTTTTACAATTTACCACCAGGAGATCCATTTGGTCATCAAGCCCATTTATTTTATGGTCCGATTCAACAAGCTAAAGATGGTATGAATGCGGCTTTTTACACGGGTACTAATGCTGTTTTAAGGAGAGAAGCTTTAATTAGTGTCGGATTACAAAATTTTTCTGATGAATATGCTCAACAAGAAGAGAGGCTGTATGAATTTGATTTAGTTGGTGGAGTATCTAGCAATAGTATTACTGAAGATATGAATACAGCTATGCGTCTTCACAATGCAGGGTGGAAATCAGCGTATCATCATGAAGAACTTTCAGTAGGATTAGCACCTGATGACCTAAGTTCCACTCTGAAACAGCGTCTGAGATGGGCACAAGGCACAATACAAGTATTATTGCGTGAAAATCCATTCAATAAAACGGGTTTAACATTTTGGCAACAGCTACAATATTTCCAGACAATGTATAGTTACTTTTCTGGATTTTTCACTCTCATTTTTATTACCTGCCCGATTATATATTTCTTCACAGGTATTGCTCCCATCAGTACATATGGTGCTGTATTTGTAATTCATTTTCTACCAGGATTTATTATCAATCGTTTAACATTTATCGCTGGTAGTTGGGGTATTCCTGCTCAAGAGCTTTGGCGTTCCGAACAGTATGCAATTTCCCTATTTCCCTTATTTATCCAGTCGGTGTGGAGTGTTTTTACTGGAGGGTCAATTAAGTTTCAAGTTACACCAAAGCAACGGCAATCTGGAGTATATTTAGGTCTAGTATTACCCCAATTAACAGTTTTTATCTTGACTATACTAGGTTGGATATGGAGCATTTACAGATTTATGAGAGGAGAATTAGATACGCCTAGTACTTACTTTGTCAATGCGCTTTGGTCAATTTATAATTTATCTCTTTTATGGGCAATTATTTATGCTGCGGTTTGGAAGCCGAAAGCTGTTAAATAATCTTTGAATTACAGGGGGGATGCTGATATGGGCTAAAATACTACTCGATTAAGTATTTGTATATGATAAGTAACTGGGTCAAATTAAATATAAAACATCACCCCGCCTGTGAGGTTCGATCTAACATTTAATTATTCCTACCTACTTATCAACCTAGAAATTATCATTAATTTGACCCCGATAAATTTCCTTAATCGAACAGTATTGGCATCTACAGTTAATTATCTAGCTTGATTTATAATTTGCTGCTAATTGTTCAATATTTGTTTTGTAATGAATTTCAAAATATTATTGGAGAAATATCATGGCTAATGAGTTTAAAATTGTTCAACCATCAGGAATCCTAGATAGTACTACGACAAATAATTTACGTCGTGAAATTATTGATTTAGTGGACAACGGCAGTAAGGTAATTTTAGTCGATTTACAAGAAGTCAGTTTTATGAATAGTTCTGGCATAGGAGCTTTAGTGGCAACACTCAAAGCAGTTCGGAATGCAAAATCAGAAATGTATTTATGCTCTTTAGGTGAACAGTTACAAATGATTTTTCAATTAACTAAAATTGAAAAAGTCTTTACAATTTTTAGCGATCGCAATGAATTTGAACAAGATATAATGTCTTTAAAATAAGAGCAAAAATATCTAATTTGTACAACAGAAATGATATTTTTGCATTCAGCAATAATGAAAAGCCTTCCATTTAGAAAATAAATGGAAGGCTTTTGTTAGACGGTATATTTACAAAGCTAAATAGGGCTTGCTGAATAACTATAAAACATTGATTTATCAATGCATAAGGGCTGTTTGATTCGGAGAAAGTGCAAGGAAATAGGGGCTTGAGATTTAAAAACCTTGCATAGATCATTTTTTTTGGTAAAAAGAATCGAAAAAATCAGGGATGAAACTGTTGCCTGTTGCCTGTTGCCTGTTGCCTACCCTCACCCAAAGACTTTTTCAGCAAGCCCTAAATACAAATCACAATTTATTTTGTCATTTATTAATTACTAAAAATCATTGACAATATTTTGATGTTGATAATTTAGTAATCATTAAGTATAGTGCTACGCACAAGTAAAAAGTAGACTAATCATAGATTTGCTACCCTCAAAGATATCTTAACCTAATTTCGTAGTGCATTTATTTTACATTCAATTGTAATAAAGAGAAATCATCTTCTAATACTCCCTTATGATTTAAATTTTGAATATATTTTAAAACATTCTCTAAAGTAGAATTATGGGATTGGTGATGTTTTAGTAATTCCATAAAAGCATCTAATCCCCAAATTTTTCCATTATCCTGATTTACTTCATATACTCCATCACTAAATATATAAAGTTTACTATCATCAGGAAGAATAAAAGTATCTTGGCAAAAATCTATATCTGGGAGTAAACCAATAGCAATATTATCAGTTGATAGTTGCTGTACTGACAATTCTGTGGCAGATGGAATTAATAAAATAGCAGGAGGATGTCCCGCACAAGAGTAAACTATTTTTTTTGTAGATGTATTATAAACACCATACCAAATAGTAAAGTAATTGTCTCCATTTTCTTCATCCATTTGAAAAACTTTATTCAGTTCTGTCAAGACACTGGCAGGTTGATAAAAATCAGTATTTGATAGAGATTGTGTGCGTAATAAATTCAGTATAGAGACTGATAATAAAGCGGATCTAACACCATGTCCAGCTACATCTACCAGATATAAAACTAAGTGATTTTCATCAAGCCAGTAATAATCAAAAATATCACCACCTAACTGAGAAGAAGGAATAAACTGCTGCTCTATATCTACTGCAATATTTGTAGGGTTAGGCAACAGAGAAGCCACATACTTGGCAGCCTGTTCTAATTCAGATTGCAGCATTGAAGTCCGACATTGTGATTCTTCTTCTGCTTGCTTGCGTTTGATGAATTGACCAATTTGACTGCAAACGGTGACCATGAAATGTAATAAATCTGTATCATAATGTTTGGTTTCACGACTAAAAAAAGTCATCACACCTAGTTTTTCTTCACCACTATTAATTGGTACGGCAAAACCAGATTTCAATCCAATTTGTTCTGCAATTTCGACTCTTTGCCAATGTGCATCTGTCATTAAATTGTCGATCCATAATGGTTCATTTTTATCCCAAACAATACCGGGTAATCCAATTCCAGGTTGAAAAGTTATGGTTTGAGTTAATTTGTGAAAATCCGCAAATTCCTTTACGGATGGATACCAATTCGCAATCGGTTCTAAAACATTTTTTTGGTAATTTATACTCCATAACTCACCCATTTCCCAATCTATACTTTGACAAATCGAGCGGATAATTTTAGGTGTAGCTTCCTGAAGGTTGTCAGATTCTGCTAAAACTCGAGTAATGTTATATTCTGCTTTTTGATATAGTTCTTGACGTTTGATTTCAGTAATATCATTGAGAGTTCCAGAAATACCTATTAGTTTATTATCTGGTGTGAACATTGGGCAAGCATATATTTCAAACCAGCCGATGCTACCATTATCATGTAAATAGCGTAGTTGATAGCAACAATCTGGAGTATACTTTTGGATAGAATTACTATTAATGAGAATACGATTATACCCTAAATACCATTGGCGATCGCTAGGATGAATAAAATCTACAAAATTACTACCTAGACTCTCTTGAACAGAAAATCCTGTTATTTTTTGCCAAGCAGGATTGAGGAATGTTAATTCGCCCTCTAGGTTAATTTGAAATATAACTTCTTTGAGATTATTAACAACAGAACGATATTTATACTCACTTTCCCTGAGTGCTTTTTCTGCTGCATGGGCTTTTAACATGCGGCGTAAGCGTTGGCGTAAAACTGGTGGATGAATTGGCTTGGTAATATAGTCGGTAGCACCAACAGTGAAAGCTTTATCTACTGATTCTTTATCATCTAATCCAGTAATCATTAGTACTGGTACTGGAAATAAATCACTTGATATATTTTGCAATTTTTCACAGCAAGTAAATCCATCCATTACTGGCATCATTGCATCTAGCAGAACCATGTCTGGTTGGTACTGCTTATAGGTACTTAAACATTGTTCGCCGTTTTCTACTTCTAGAATTTGATAACCATCTTGTTGCAGGATGAGTTTTAATACTATTCTGGTAGATTTGTCGTCATCTGCTATGAGTATCAAAGGTGAATTATTTTCCATATAAAGACTACTTTCCATTAAATATATATGCTTCGGTTTGATATGAAGTCATTTCAGTTATCAGTTAGCCTCCTAAGTCGGAGCTGTGCTTTCCCCATCGATGTAGGCGTAGCCTTCGATGTAGGGTATCAAAGGGCTGGAAATAAGGAAAATATTTTTCTCTTCTTCCCCCACTCCCTACACCCTAATTTCGGTCAAAAATTGGCGTTGCCCAATCAAGATATGAATTTATCTCACGCTCCAGGCACAGAGAAGAAGAGTTTAAGATACATGATGTTTTTAGTTCATATTCCAATTCAGCAATGCCCAAAAATTAGGATTTGGAAACATATTCAAAATTACTAATTTGCAGCCATTTACTAGATGACAAGAGTTTTCATGTTCAAATGAATCCAATACATAACTTACACAAACGCTGAGAATATATAACTTAAATTATAGTATCTTTTTTTGGATTATATTAATTATTTACGTGTATGCACTTAGGTAAGTTTGCTATTGTCCAAGCTACTATAATGTTGCGAATAGATACTCTTCTCGAATCTGGCTGAAGATGCTGAAAAAATTAGGTCTGGGGACAAAATTTAACGCCGTATTAATAACATTATTTTTGGCAGGAATGATTATCAGTGGAGTTGCTTTATCTGCGGCTATGCAGAGTATGGCAGAAATAGAGGTACAAGAAAGAGCAAGTATGCTGACCCAGACCATGAATTCAGTTAGGAATTATACTAGTAATAATATAAAGCCACTATTAAAAGAAAGTTTAGATACTAGTGAAGAATTTATTCCGGAAACCGTTCCTGCATATTCGGCTAGAGAAATATTTGAACATTTCCGGAAGCAGAAAGGATATGAAGATTTTTTATATAAAGAAGCAACTTTAAATCCAACTAATCCACGGGATATAGCGGATGATTTTGAATCTCAACTGGTAGAAAAATTCCGCCAAAAATCTGAGATAAAGGAATTATCTGGTTATCGTAATCTTAATGGTAATGAATTATTTTATATTTCTCGACCATTAGCAATCAAAAAAGCGAGCTGTTTAGAATGCCATAGTAGTCCTGAGCGCGCACCCAAAAGTTTAATTAAGACATATGGTTCTGAAAATGGTTTTGGTTGGAAGCTGAATGAGATAGTTTCTGCACAAACTATTTACGTACCAGCAGATAATGTTTTTGCTCAAGGACGGCAATACTTAGGACTAACAATGACTATTTTTGTGAGTATTTTCACAATAGTTTTGTTGTTAGTTAATTTATTGTTAAAGCGTGGTGTAATTAAACCGATTAAGAACCTAACTAAATTCACAGCAGATATTATTAATAGTCCCATAAATATTACTTCAGAAAATCATTTACGAACTACCGAAATTATTAAAATAGCTAAACAGAGAGATGAGCTAGGGCAATTGTCAAAGGCTTTTCAACACATGATTTCGGAGGTAATGGCTAGGGAAGAAGGATTAAATTTGGCTAAGGAAGATATTAAACGTAGTGAAGAATACTATCGCTCCTTAATAGACCAAGCTTCTGATGTCATTACTATTCTTGATGATCAACTTTTCATCCGTGATGTTAGTTATTCTGTGACATCAATTTTAGGATATGAAGTAGAAAACTTCATTTTGGCACCGGAAACATATGAAGTAAGAGAAATAAGACATCGATATTTATTAGATATTGTACATCCAGAAGATACTTTAAAAGTAACTGAATATTTTGAGAGGCTATCTCAAAATCCTGGTTTATCTCAGCCATTAGAATTACGTTTGCGCCATCAAGATGGTTCTTGGCGAGTCTTGGAAGCTGTCGGCAATAATTTGTTAGATGATGCCATAGTTGCAGGTATAATTATCAGTCTACGCGATGTCACTGAACGGAAACAGGCAGATGAAAGATTGCGCTTGCTGGAGTCTGTGGTGGTGAATGCTAATGATTCTATAGTTATCACTGAAGCTGAACCTAATCATGCACCAGATGGTCCAAAAATTATTTATGTCAATGAAGCTTTTACCCGCATGACTGGTTATACCTCTCAAGAGGTTATTGGTAAGACACCCCGGATGTTACAGGGTTTAAAAACCAATCCCCAAGAACTAGCAAAAATTCGCCAAGCTCTGAATACATGGCAACCAGTTAATGTGGAAGTAATTAATTATCGCAAAGATGGAACAGAGTATTGGGTAGAGATAAATATTGTTCCCATAGCCGATAAAACGGGTTGGTTTACCCACTGGATGTCTGTAGAAAGAGATATTAGCGATCGCAAGTTGTCTGAGCAGGTATTATTAGAGAGTGAGGCATCTATTCGTAATTTACATGAAATCACAGCTAATCAAGAACTGAACTTTACCCAAAGGGTTACCCAAATGTTGCACATGGGATGTCAAAGATTTGGGTTGGATATTGGTATTCTCAGTAAAATTACGGGTAATGCCTATGAAGTGGTTGCAGTGGAAGCGACTGAGGAAGCAACTATCAAAATTGCTCCTGGAGATGTGTTTAATTTGAGTCAAACCTATTGCAGCCAGACAATACGGGCGAATAAACCTATTTGTATTCTCCAGGCTGGGAGCAATCATAAATGGCAAAATCATCCTTGTTATATTAATACCCAACTAGAGAGCTATTTGGGAACTACGTTAATTGTCGGTGGTGCAATTTATGGAACCCTGAATTTTTCTAGTCAATCTCCCAAGTTATTAAGTTGTACTTCTGTCAACATAGAGTTATTAAGGTTGATGGCTCAATGGTTGGGTGGTGAAATTGAACGCCAACAATTTCAATATGCTTTGGAAAAACAGCTACAACGCTCGGTATTGTTAGAGAAGATTACCCAAGAAGTTCGTCAAAGTTTAAATACAGCACAAATTTTTCAAACTACTGTGGACCAAGTTGGTAAACTATTTGGAGTCAATCGCTGCATTCTTCACGCTTACATTGCATCTCCCCAGCCACAAATTCCCTGTGTTGCAGAATATTTAACTGTGGGGACAAAATCGATGCTGGAAATAGAAATCCCTGTGCTTGGTAATTCCCATGCGGAAACTGTATTAAGTCAGGATACGGCAGTTGTTTCCCATGATGTATTTGAAGAGCCTTTGTTGGTAAAAGCTGCTCCTTTGTGTCGTCAGCTAGAAATGAAGTCAATGGTAGCCATCCGCACTTCCTATCAAGGGAAACCTAATGGGGTATTGGCTTTGCAACAATGCGATGGTATTCGATATTGGCAGGATGAGGAAGTAGAATTACTCCAAACAGTTGCAGCTCAGGTGGGTATCGCCATTGCTCAAGCACAGTTATTAGAGAGAGAAACTTGTCAAAGGGAACAATTAGCAGCACAAAATGAGGAACTCAATTTAGCTACAAAAGCAGCAGAAACTGCTAATAGAGCTAAGAGTGAATTTCTTGCTACCATGAGTCATGAAATTCGTACTCCCATGAATGCGGTGATTGGGATGACGGGTTTACTTTTGGATACTCAATTAAATGAGCAACAACAAGATTTTGTCCAAACTATCCGCAGTAGTGGGGATGCTTTATTAACTTTAATTAATGACATCCTGGATTTCTCCAAAATTGAAGCAGGTAAGTTGGATTTGGAGGAGCAACCCTTTGATTTGCGTACTTGTATTGAAGAGGCTTTAAATTTAGTTGCTGCAAAAGCTGCCGAGAAAAAATTAGAATTGGCGTATTTAATTGATTCACCAACCCCCCAGGGGATAGTAGGCGATGTCACCCGTCTCAGGCAAGTGTTAGTCAATTTGCTCAGTAATGCGGTGAAGTTCACCGAAGTTGGGGAAGTAGTTGTCTATGTCAATGCAACCCAGTTAGATGGAGACTCCCGCTATGAAATCCAATTTGCGGTGAAGGATACGGGTATTGGTATTCCCCCAGAAAAAATGCAACGGTTGTTCAAATCATTCAGTCAAGTTGATGCTTCTACTACTCGTAAATATGGAGGTACGGGACTGGGTTTGGCAATTAGTAAGCTTTTGAGTGAAATGATGGGCGGTACGATGTGGGTGGAAAGTCAAGAGGGGGTTGGTTCTACTTTCTACTTTACAATTTCCACAGTTGCCGCATCTGATGCTCAATCTACTGAAGAAGACTCCCATGAGGAGTTTATTGGTAAAAGACTGCTAATTGTCGATGATAATGCCACTAACCGCAAAATTCTCACCCTACAAGCTGAGTCATGGGGAATGTTTAGTTGCGCCCTTGATTCTGGAGACAAAGTTTTGAAACTCATTCATCGGGGAATTGAATTTGATTTAGCAATTCTGGATATGCAAATGCCAGATATGGATGGTGTGACTCTAGCGAGAAAAATCCGTCAGTATCCCCAATGTCAGGATTTACCCTTGGTGATGTTAAGTTCTCTGTGCAGACAGGAAATTGTTCAGCAATCAACAGATATTAAGTTCGCCGCTATTTTGAACAAACCATTACAGCGATCGCAATTCTATCAGGTTTTAAATGGTGTTTTAGGTAAAAAAATTATTAAGTTAAGCGCATCTTCTACAGATGTGGAAAAAACACAACAAAAACCTACTGTCAATGGAAATTTACGTATCTTATTAGCAGAAGATAATGTGGTAAATCAGAAGGTAGCTCTGTTAACTCTAGAAAAATTGGGTTATCGTGCTGATGTTGCTGGTAATGGTATAGAAGTACTCCAAGCCTTACACCGTCAACCCTATGATGTGGTGTTTATGGATGTACAAATGCCAGAAATGGATGGTTTGACAGCAACAAAGAAGATTTGCCAACAATGGACTAATAAATTTCGTCCCCGCATTATTGCCATGACAGCTAATGCGATGCAGGGAGATAGGGAAATATGCTTGGATGCAGGGATGGATGATTATATTACTAAACCAATTCGAGTTGAGGAATTAAAACAAGCATTGAGTCAGTGTCAAGTGAAGTCAGAAGGTTTTATTGACGATGAGACTTATACCCAGGAAATAGATACATTCACAAATTCGCCAGCCATTGATGTTACTGTGTTGCAATCCCTCAGTCAGATGGCTGGGGAGGAAGCTCTGATGATTATTACTGAGTTGATTGATAGTTATTTAGCAGATGCAAGTTTACGAGTTGCAGCTATGTCAACAGCTATTAAACAAGGAGATGCTGCATCATTGTACCAAGCTGCCCATGCTCTCAAATCTGCTAGTGCCAATGTGGGTGCTAACAACTTGGCTGATTTATGTAAAGAGTTAGAAGCACTTAGTCGTGGTGGTACTACTAACGGAGCAGCAGAAATATTTTCCCAGTTAAAGAAAGAGTATGAAGATGTAAAAAGTGCTTTATCTTCTGAAAATAGATACTTCTTTTTATAAACCTAACATTTCATCAACTGCTGTAATATTTTCAATATTTGTTATGTAAATTTTTTTTTGGGGAACACTATCAATATATAGAGATATTGTGGGATTAAATAATTATATTTTTAGTCTGATGATACTTGAAAAATTCCATATTTATTTCTATATATAAAAACTATAAAAAACTGTATATACTTTAAATTCAGTTGGAATAATGCAAATAATTGAAGAACAAATACCAAGCATTGAAGAACTGCAAAAAAATAGCGAATTACCAGTAATTGTTGCCAATAACCAAGGAATCATAATCAGTATTAATTCTCATTTTGAAACTGTCTTTGGTTGGAAACCAGAGGATCTAGTAGGGCAAATGTTAACTGTGATTTTACCACCCTACATACGCGATTCTCATAACTTGGGTTTTTCTCGATTTACAGCTACAGGGGTAGCTACTGTTCTCAACCATCCCCTGCAATTAAAAGCATTAACTAAAGATAATCGAGAAATTGATTCAGAGCATTATATTATTGCCGAGAAACAGGCAGGGGAATGGATTTTTGCCGCAACCCTGCGTCCTCTAGAATAGGGGTAAAACATGGCAGATTTAAGCAATCAAGTTACAGAATTACGGGCTACCTTAGGTAAAATGGAAATTGCCCTAGGTAGTGTTGATGCTGCTATTGTGTGGACAGATGGGCAGGGAAGGGTCCAATGGTGTAATGCCACATTTGATCGCTTGATCAAAAAGCCGCATATTCTATTATTGGGGCAAAAACTCACCAATTTGTTACCCCTAACAATAAATGGAGAAATAGTACCCCATGATTTACATCCTGCAGCGATCGCAATAGAAACCCAATCTAATAATACAGGAATATATCACTTTAAATCTGGGGAAGAGGAGTTAATTCTGGAAATTTCTTGGTCTTACCTCCATCTTGACGATAATTCAGAACAACATAAATCCCAGAATAGTGCAGTTCTTGTGATTCATGATGTGACTGAACGTAAAAAATCAGAATTGCTTTTACAAAAAGCTAAAGAAGAATTAGAAGAGCGAGTTAGAGAAAGAACCCAGGAATTTATTGCCGCCAATACAGAACTTGCTCAACGCAATCTTGCCTTAGGGGAGGCAAAAAAATTAGCAGAGGCAGCTAACAAAGCTAAAAGTGAATTTTTAGCAACAATGAGTCATGAAATCCGCACTCCCATGAATGCGGTGATTGGGATGACAGGATTGCTACTGAATACGAAATTAGACGAACAACAACAAGATTTTGTCCAAACAATCCGCACTAGTGGGGAAGCATTACTAACATTAATTAATGATATTCTCGACTTTTCTAAGATTGAGGCTGGTAAATTAGACTTAGAAGAGCAACCTTTTGATTTAAGTGATTGCATTGAAGAAGCTCTCAAGATTATTGCTGCTAAAGCGGCGGAAAAAAACATTGAATTAGCATATTTGATTGAACCTACAACTCCCAAAAGAATTGTGGGAGATGTGACTCGGTTGCGGCAAATTCTCGTGAATTTACTCAACAATGCAGTTAAATTTACAGAAACTGGAGAGGTAGTTGTTTATTGCACGACTAATCAGGTAAGCAGTCAGCAAAAATATGAAATCCTGTTTGCAGTTAAGGATACGGGAATTGGTATTCCCCTAGAAAAAATGGAATGCCTATTTCAATCCTTTAGCCAAGTTGATGCTTCCATAACCCGCAAATATGGAGGTACTGGACTGGGTTTAGCTATTTGCAAGCGATTAAGTGAAATGATGGGTGGAAAAATTTGGGTTGAGAGTCAAGTAGGTGTTGGTTCCACTTTTTATTTTACGGTAGTTACTTCTGAAGCTCCGGGAGCATCTTCTATGGAACATCAATATGACGAGGAACTGTTATTTGGCAAGCAAATACTCATCGTGGATGACAATGCTACCAACAGGCAAATTATTACTTTACAAACACAGTCATGGGGAATGTTTAGTTGCGCTCTCCCCTCTGGAAAGAAAGCTTTAGAATTAATTGCCAAACCAGTCAAATTTGATTTAGCAATTCTGGATATGCAAATGCCTGATATGGATGGGTTAACTTTAGCCAGAGAAATACAAAAACATCCCCATTGTCAGGATTTACCTCTGGTAATGCTTAGTTCTTTGTGCAAGCAAGACATTATTCAACAAGCTGTTGATGTGAATTTTGCTGCTGTTCTCAACAAACCCATTCAGCAATCCCAACTGCACCAAGTTCTGATTAGTGTCTTGGGTAGAAAATTAATTAAGGTAAACACATCTTCTATCCCCCCAAAGGATACCTCAGATAATCCTGTGTCAAATCATAAACTACGTATCCTCTTAGCAGAAGATAATGTGGTGAATCAGAAGGTAGCTCTGTTAACTCTAGAAAAACTGGGTTATCGTGCTGATGTTGCTGGTAATGGTATAGAAGTACTCCAAGCCTTACACCGTCAACCCTATGATGTGGTGTTTATGGATGTACAAATGCCAGAAATGGATGGTTTGACGGCGACAAAACAGATTTGCAAACAATGGATTACATCTCGTCCCCGGATTATCGCCATGACTGCCAATGCTATGCAGGGAGACAGGGAAATATGTTTGAATGCGGGGATGGATGATTACATCAGTAAACCAATTCGAGTTGAGGAATTAAAACAAGCATTGAGTCAGTGCCAAGTGAAGTCAGAAGTCAGAGGGAAGAGGGAAGAAGGTTTTATTGCCGATGAGACTTATATCCAGGAAATAGATACATTCACAAATTCACCAGCCATTGATATTAGTGTGTTGCAATCCCTAAGTCAGATGGCTGGGGAGCAAGCCCCCACAATTATTGCTGAGTTGATTGATAGTTATTTAGCAGATGCAAGTTTGCGAATTGCAGCTATCTCAACAGCTATTAACCAAGGAGATGCTGCATTACTGTACCAAGCTGCCCATGCTCTCAAATCTGCCAGTGCCAATGTGGGCGCTAACAACCTGGCTGATTTATGTAAAGAGTTAGAAACAATTGGTCGCGGTGGTAATATTACTAATCATGGTGTAATAGAACTGTATTTGCATTTACAACAAGAATACGAACGAGTTCAGGAATCATTGGGAACTGACAAGTCGGTACTTGCCCTATACTGTGTATAAAATTTTTCTAAATTTACTACCAAAATTAGTGGTTACATTTATACATACAAACGTTAAACTGACATGGTAGCAATTTTCAATGCTGCAATTATCCTGTGTAAATTATCATATTTTTAATGAAATGCTTGCAAGGTCAACGTTTCAATATAATTTTTATTAATTCTCATTTTGATCTATTTTTCTGGTGTGTATTGCAATATCTATTTCTCTTCATCGGCAGCTTAGGTTTTAGTATATTATTACCAGATGAGGTGCAGGCAATACCAATTAATAAATTGTCACCACATCAGGAAAGTGGGGATGTACAAAAATACAGCCATCACCAGGAATTACAACAACTAAGTATTAATAGCCAAATTTTGTTGGAGCAAAAATATGCACCTGAATTTTCTGTAATTTATCCTTCTACAAAACCTAGTTTTTTAATTGCTGCTCCAGAAAACTTTAATCCAGGTTTAAAATTACCACCTCCACCAAAGCCAAAACCAAAGCCAAAACCAAAGCCAAAACCAAAACCAAAAAAATCTGTAGATGACGGGAAAAAGAAAGCTCCTACATTAGTTATAGAAAGTTTAACCCCTAATTTTAACTTATCTAAAGATAACTTTGGACAAAGTAATCAATTTATTGAAGAAACTGCCGTATTTCGCTTGCGTAATGGAAATAAGCTCA
Source organism: Calothrix sp. MO_167.B12 (assembly GCA_030066045.1). Taxonomy (GTDB): domain Bacteria; phylum Cyanobacteriota; class Cyanobacteriia; order Cyanobacteriales; family Nostocaceae; genus Calothrix_A. The sequence continues at coordinate 11,682 of JASJCJ010000016.1, read as the reverse complement.
AATTTACCACAGGTTTTAACTCTTTTGAACAGAGTACTGTAGACATGGTTACAAACATCCCACTTAAATTTGGTTGGGAAGGTAAGATAAATAAGACTAAGTTATTTGTGAATGGAGGATTAGATTTATTCAATCGTTTACCTATAGTTCCAAATTTAAATATTAAGGCTGAGTCTCCAATTTTTAGTAAAGTAAGAGCAGATGGAAAATTACAATCTCTACTAGTTGGTATTGGAACTGTGGAGTATGGAGCTTATAAATTTAATGCTGAAACCTTGGATAATCAAATTACTTTTTGGAGAATTAGACCAAGTGTATATTGGCAAATAGATCCTAATACTAGTTTATTTTCATTGGCACAATTAGGATTTTTTAATGATGGTAATCGAGAGTTTCAGTCTTTTAGTAGATTAGAGCGTAAACTAGGTCAATTTTCTGTAGCTGTGAATTTGTTTACTTGGAGTTTTCAGCAAGACTTAGCAGAGGATAGTGGTTATTTTTCTCCTCCTGATTTTATTGTATATAATGCTGAAATTGCCTGGAAACAAGATATTTTTAAGTTTTTAAGTTGTCGTTTATCTGCAACTCTGGGAAGGCAAAGATTAAGAGGTACATGGGATAATGCTACAAACTATCAAACTTCATGTACGGCTAAATTTTCTCCAGGTTTAGAGTTAGATATGGGTTATGCTTTCTCGAATGTCCGCGAACGGGATACGGGAAATGAATTATATAAAAATGAGTCATTTACAGGACAACTGCGAATCAAGTTTTAAGATTTTGTTGGTTCAAATTAGTGCTTTTCATTAATTTTGAAAGGCTGCTGTAGTAATAAGTAATAAGTAATAAGTAATAAGTAATAAGTAATAAGTAATAAGTAATAAGTTTGTTTTTGTGACCATGATTCAAACCCCGTCCCAAAAACATTCTGCCTCAAAAGACAGGGCACCAGACCCCAATATTTCGGTAAAAAGAGATAAGTAAGCTTAGAGCGGGATAGGAGTAATACTGATTTTTTATGTTCTTAATAAACGTATATTTTTATCAATAACACTAAATATGAGGATTTCTAGCCTGCGTAGGCAGGCTACCCTTTGAAAACATCCCCTACTTTACAGGACAATTTAACTGTAGGGTTTTTACAGTGAGTGAGAAATGACCATCACAAAAGAGATTCTCTCCCAATTACCAGGGGATGTTGTATCTGGATTAGAACGAGCCGATCGCAGTTTAGCATCTTTGAGAGCAGGTAACACAACTATACCCACAGTCATAAAGGAAGATTCACAACCCCTAGATACGGTGGAATGGGATGTAATCATCTGTGGTGGCACTTTAGGGATTGTAATTGGTTGTGCTTTGGCTTTACGGGGAGTCAAAGTGGCTGTGATGGAACGGGGAATATTACGGGGGAGGGAGCAAGAATGGAATATCTCTCGCCCAGAATTGGATGTATTGCTGGAATTAAATTTACTCACACCTGAAGAATTAGATCAAGCGATCGCAACGGAGTATAATCCAGCTAGGGTAGGTTTTGCTGGCGGTACGGAGGTTTGGGTAAAGAATGTATTAAATATTGGTGTATATCCCGCATTTTTACTGGAAACTATTAAACAGCGATTTCTAGCTGCGGGAGGAAAGCTATTAGAACACACTCCCTTCACAGAAGCAGTGGTACATGCCAATGGGGTGATGGTAAACCAGCAATTCTCCACCAAGCTATTAATTGATGCTATGGGACATTTTTCCCCCATCGTCAAACAAGCCAGACAGGGGAAGAAACCCGATGCATTGTGTCTAGTGGTAGGAACTTGTGCCCAAGGTTTTCCGGAAAACACCACGGGGGATTTGTTGTTATCCTTCACAGCCTTAGAAAACCAATGTCAATATTTCTGGGAAGCCTTCCCAGCTAAAGATGGTAGAACCACATACCTGTTCACCTACATGGATGCAGATCCCCAACATCTAGGATTAACTGCTTTATTCGACGACTATTTTCGTCTATTGCCAGAGTATCAAGGTGTGGAATTGGCGCAGCTGAATTTTCAACGAGCATTATTTGGCTTTTTTCCTTCCTATCGCCAAAGTCCTTTACAAACACCTTGGCAGCGCATTCTCCCCGTGGGAGATAGTAGCGGTAGTCAGTCACCTCTGAGTTTTGGTGGTTTTGGTGCCATGTTGCGTCACCTCAAGCGTTTGACTTTGGGGATTCATCAAGCACTCAAAACTGAGCAATTATCAGTAAAAGCACTGAACTTACTCCAACCCTATCAACCCAGTTTAAGCGTCACCTGGCTATTCCAAAAAGCCATGAGTGTGGGGGTGAATCAAAAGATTCCTAGCGATCGCATTAACCAGTTATTGTCTGCGGTGTTTGAGGAAATGCAGAACTTGGGTGAGTCGGTACTCAAGCCATTTTTACAAGACGTGGTACAGTTTCCCGGATTAACCAAAACCCTATTAAAAACCAATTTTAGCCAGCCAATTTTAGTCATCAAACTAATTCCCCAACTGGGTTTATTTAGTTTACTAGATTGGATGGTGCATTACATCAATTTAGGGATTTATGCTGTTTTATTTACCCTGAGTCCAATGCTAGAACCATTGTTAAAATATTTACCTAATAAATACTTGTATTATTGGCATCGTTGGGTAGATGCTTGGAAATATGGTTCTGGTGGTGATTACTCAGGACATCAGTAAAAAAGTTGACAATAGCATCTACAATCCAAAATCCTATCAATAAGTAACTGGGTCAAATTAAATATAAAACCTCCCCTCTCCTTAATAAGGATGCTGCTGGCGAATAGTAGGTTTGACCCCTCACCAGGCTAAAAGCTGGGGATTATTGTCATAATTTGGACTTGTTTTTTCTGCCCCCACTCCCCCACTCTCCCACTCCCCCACTCCCAAGAGGGTGATACCCCTGATTCGCCATTGGTATCCTTAATAAGGAGAGGGGCTGGGGGTGAGGTTCAGTTTTAAACAAAGAATGGAACAGGCGGATTTCTAGAACCCAGACTATAGAAGGTGATTTCCAATCCAAAATCCAAAATGGTTAAGGTGTGAGGAAAACATGGCTAAACATCAATCATCTGGCAGCAAATACTTTGCAGTCACTATTAGTTTACTACGCGATCGCCAATTATTTTTAGAGGAAATTCAACAAGGGGTAAGGCTACCGACAAAAATTATTTCTTTACTGGTTTGTAGTTCTCTATTTCTGGCAGTTTATGGGGGAATTATTGGTGCATTTCACAGTTGGATGCAAGCTTTATCCTCGGCTGTCAAGTTACCCGCTCTTTACTTACTGACATTATTAATTTGTCTGCCCACACTGTACTTTGCCAATATTATCTTTGGTTCTAAACGTACATTTGCCCAGCATTTTGCTTTGGTATTAACGGCAGTATCAGTTACTAGCGTGCTGTTATTTAGTTTCGCGCCAATTTCCTTATTTTTTATGATTAGCACTAATAATTACCAGTTTTTAATTCTGCTGAATGTAATTATTTTTGCAGCCACGGGTATTGTGGGTATTGCTACCTTATATAAAGCCACCAGTGTCGTCTTAGAGCAAGATGGAGAAGGTAAAGATATTCGCAAAAAACTGATTCGTTCCTGGTTGTTTTTGTATGCCTTTGTTGGTATTCAATTAGGATGGACACTCAGACCATTTTTTGGTACTCCTAACTCTGCTTTTCAGTTATTTCGAGAGAGAGAAGGTAACTTCTATTTAAGCATTATCCAATCCTTAGGACACCTGTTGGGTTTCTGAGGAGTTGTGGGTGTGAGCGATCCTCGACTTCTTTAACACATATCTTGCACCTTCTCAATAATGGTAAGGTGGGCATTGCCCACCCTACGGATAAATAAGGGTTTCAGGCTCTAATTTTCTCAATGATTTTGTGGTGCAAGATGTGAATTAAGAAGTCAGGGATCTGTGATCCGTTTCTCTTAATTACTAGGAATTATAATTTCAATTAACTGGAACACCTCTTGGGAAGCAGGGGAGCAGAGAGTAGGGAGAAGGGATGGAAATTAATAGAGAATCTTACAATTAATTATTTGTCAACAATAAATAACAAAAATTCATGTTAGAGAAAAAAGCTTCAGGTATTAAACACTTTGATATCCTAATTGAATTATTACGCGATCGCCAGAGTTTTTTACAGGAAATTAGTGAAGAAGTCAGATTACAAAGCAAAGCCAATTCTCTGCTAGTTTCTAGTTCTATTTGCTTTGCCATGTATGGCTGTATTATTGGAGCTTCCCATAGTTGGCAACAGGCATTATCTGGAGCAATCAAGATGCCAGCCTTCTATTTATTAACCCTGATTATTTGTTTTCCTACCCTGTTCTTTTTCAATGTTTTATTTGGCTCCCGTAGTAGTTTACAACAGCACTTTGTGATATTACTCACAGCAGTATCAGTAATTAGCGTATTGCTGTTCAGCTTTGCACCAGTAACTTTATTTTTCTTAATCACCACTCCCAACTCTTACCAGTTTTTCAAGATTTTAAACGTCTTGATTTTTGGGATTACAGGTTCATTTGGAGTGAAATTTCTTTATGACGGGATGCAGCTACTTTCCAAGAAAGATGAAGTGGGTAAAGGTACTCGCACCACGATTTTAAGATCCTGGTTACTATTATATGCCTTTGTGGGTATGCAGTTAGGATGGTTCCTCAGGCCATTTTTTGGTTCTCCCGGTTCTAAATTTGAACTATTTAGACAGGTAGGTGGTAACTTCTATTTGGATATAGTCAGGGCAATTGGTGAAATCTTAGGCTTACGTTAAGTGATAGTTGTTAGTTGTTAGTTGTTGGTTGACGGTTGACGGTTGACGGTTGACGGTTGACGGTTGACAGTTTAATTAATCACTCCTTCACTCCTTCCCTCCTTCCCTCCGGGCGGGGAAACCCCGCCCCTACTCCGAACTCCGAACTCCGAACTCCGAACTCTAAATACTTCCATACACGGGGACAGCAGCGCCACGTACATCCTTCGCGGCTTCAGAAGCTAAAAAGCAAATTACCTGTGCCAAGGATTCTGGTTTTACCCATGTATCAGCATTCTCTGCTCCCATAGCACTGCGGTTAGTGGGAGTATCAATCACACTAGGAAGGACAGTATTAGCAGTAATATTAGTACCTTTTGTTTCATTTGCGATCGCTTTTGTTAAGGCAACAACCCCAGCCTTAGAAGCACAATATGCAGCGAGTTGTCCACCAGGCTCCACAGCACCGCGAGAACTCACTGTCACAATCCGCCCATAACCATTATCTAGCATTCGCCGTAAACTATGTTTACAAACTAAAAAAGTTGTATGCAAATTTAAATCAAAGTCCCGCTTCCAGTTCTCAAAACTATATTCGTGGGTTGCTCCCATAGCAAAACCACCCACCAAATGAATCAATACATCCACCCGTGGCAAATCATTCACTAGTTTTTCTACTGCTGCTTCCTGATTCAGATTAGATTCCACAAACCTAATTCGAGCCAAGTCAGCAGGTGAAACAAAACTTTTGAGTCTTTCTACTCCCCTAGGATTAATATAGGGGATTGTCACCTCTGCACCCAAAGCAAGAACAGCTGGTGTCACACCTAAACCCAATCCACCAGTACCACCTGTCAGTAAAACTTGCTTGCCTTTCATGATTTTGACACTCCTGAACACTCAATTCTGAAGATACTGTAATTAAATATAAGACGCTTACCTCACTCTGCCTGACGGCAAAGAGCCGGTGAGGTTTTATATTTAATTTGACTCAGTTACTTAACATTCACAATTTATTACCATAAATTTATCAACAAAAAATTCTTAAAATATTAATTCAATCATAAATTATTTGGGATTTACAATTTAGTAATTACAGGCTCAAAGATTTATAGCTCAGCCCTAGTTAATTGATAAGAAGTAATGTATTGAGATATCACCTTCATATTAAAGTTGTCTTTTGGGCACCTACTCTCAGTTAGAGCTATTATTCTTGACCTTAGCGTAGCTGATGATTGAAGACTGTTATATATCTGAATTATGTTTGATTCTTGACAAGATTTTGCATATTAATTCCTCAATATGACAAGTCCCAGATTTATCTATGGAATTGATTTTATCAGCATTTTTTTGAGTTGCGATCGCTAATCATATTTTTAGAGTTGGCATTGTGCAATAGCTCCCAGACAAGCTTGAGGATATTTCATTCTCTGCCTTCAGATTTTATTGGAAATGATTAATCAAGTATAACTACTTGTGTTCAGCCATTATACAGGGTTTCCCCAGTAATATATACAATTTTTCTCTCCAATTAGAGAACAGTTTATCAGAGAGAAATATCGCCAATTATATTGGTAATGCTTGTGAACAATAATTAGAAAGCTTCAGAACGAACTCAACATCTTCTCAAAACCAAAAGAGTTATTGAAAAATTAACTCATTTATCAAAATATAACCTGGTAACTAAAAATTGCTTATATGTCAATTCATTTTTATATCACGTAAGCACAAAAAAATATTTTTTTAGTGTTTTTTAATCTTTATGATTCGATTCTTCTGCAAAGTTTTATAAATACTCCCTTGTGCAAAAAAATAATCCAGTTAATATATAAATGTAGGTTGAATTTGTTTTCAAAAGCCTACAAAAGATAGCAGATAATTTTGAGGAGATATTCCAGTTACATTAACTAAATTAATCTTCAAAATTATATTTGGGAAATGCGTAAACCTTATCCCGAAAAACGGTATTATTTCTGAAATATAATCCTTGGATTTGATAACAGAAATATCTCATAAATATCGCCGAGAGTAGGGAAGAAATCAGCAATAATTGCAGCCGTTTGGAATCAATTCTCTGGCAAAAGGATAAGGAGCATAAATTATGAAAGCTAAGCAAGTCATGACTCAAAATGTAGCTACTATTCGTGCTTCAGCTACTATCACAGATGCAGTCAGACTAATGAGACTGAAAGAATTACGGTGCTTGATTGTAGAACCTCGTATGCCAGGAGATGCTTACGGTATTATCACCGAAACTGATATTGCAGCTAAGGTAGTTGCTTGTGGTAAAGATCCCAAAAAAGTGCGTGTCTACGAAGTAATGACCAAGCCTTGTATTGTGGTTAATCCCGATTTAGAAATAGAATATGTAGCACGTTTATTTGCTAATACGGGTATTTGGCGCGCACCAGTCATTCAAGGTGAATTGTTAGGTATCATTTCCGTCACTGATATTATCTTGAAGGGTGAATTTATCGAATCTCCCAAAGTTACTTTCCTACACCAAGAACTCCAAAGAGCTATCTCCAATGCTCGTGCGGTTTCTGCCACTTATGGTACTCAATCTCAAGATGCACAGGAAGCTTGGAATTTAGTAGATGAAATTGAAGCTGAATTAGGTTTCTATGGAGCAGCAATGCCAACCGTACAGGTAAGAGAGCCACATGATGAAGAGGGACAGCGTTTAAGCACCTTTAGGCCCCATGCAGCATCATATTAAGTTGTAACTACTAATCATTCAATTGTGTAAGTAGGATTCTGTGGATTGATGGTGGGTAATACCCACCATTATCTTTAAACAATTCGTAATTCGTAATTCGTAATTCGTAATTACGTTTTGTAATGGGGATTTAAACCCCAACACAAAACCAACAACCCGTAGGGGATGGGGTTTTAAACCCCTAGGAGTATAGATAAGAATAAATATCTACGGAAAAGAAGTAGAGACGTAAAATTTTACGTCTCTAAAAGGGTATCTGCTTAAACAATTCGTAATTCGTAATTCGTAATTATGTTTTGTAATGGGGATTTAAACCCCAACACAAAACAAACAACCCGTAGGGGATGGGGTTTTAAACTCCTAGGAGTATAGATAAAACAAAACCATTCCACTTTTGAGTATATATAGCACTACGTAATCAGGGTGCGGACATTTTTGAGTGCACCAAACCTATGAACAGTAAATTTATTACTTATCACTTATTACTTATTCCTTATTACTTATTCCTTATTACTTATTACTTGCGCGTAGCGCTATATAGCCTTCTTTTGTCATTCTGGAGAGAGAAAAATAAATGTAGGTTGGGTTGTAGCTTGCTTCCACGAATTGGTACGGAGTGAAATCCAACAATACCAGGGTTTTTGGTTGTTGGATTTTGTGACTCAACCAAACCTACGCCTAAATTCACAAAAGTCTGTAAAAAGCTTAAAAATCTCAGTAAGTCTCAGTAAGTAAGTGGATAAAATTAAATATACATTGCTTCCCTCTCCTTAATAAGGAGAGGGATTGAGGGTGAGGTTTTATCTTATATTTAATTGCGCCTACCTACTTAAACCTCATCCATCTTGAGAACTAGAGTTTTCCGTTCAAAGGGAATACCAAAAAATCAATTATCCTGTAGGGGCACGGCATCTACAATATTCTTCTATAGGTTGTAAGCTGACACATATCTTGTACCTTCTCAATAAGCGTAAGGTGGGCAATAGGTGGGTTACGAAATAATAAGGTTTACAGACGATAATTTTCGCAATAATCATGTGGTGCAAGATGTGAAGTAAGCTGACTGATGCCGTGCCCACCTCAACCGATTGAATATTCGTAAGTAAAAACTATGGGTTTCAAAGTAGATGTGGTTTACACTTTATTTTCCCTGTTCCCTGTTCCCTAGCATCACGAGTAATTTTACAAATCAAACCGGATTTCTATATAGGATAATTATGAACTCAGAAATACCATCGAATTTAACTGTAGAAACTAGAGAATGGTTAGTTCAACAAGGTTATAACCCCCAAGATTTAAACCAGCCTGGTGAGAATGGTGATACAGCTTTAATGAAAGCTACTAAAGTAGGAATTTTTGCTGTAGTTAAAGAACTAATTGATGTGGGTGCCGATGTGAATGCGACGAATAATGATAGTAATAATGCCTTGTGGTTCGCTTGTTTCGGCAATCATTATGATTTAATTAATTTGTTGCTAGCAGCACATATTGATATCAATAACCAAAATGATAATGGGGCAACTGTCTTAATGTATGCAGCTTCAGCAGGTAAGGTAGATGTTTTAAAAGTCCTCTTAAAACATAACCCGAACCTAGATTTAAAAAATTTGGATGATTTCAAAGCCATAGATTTTGCCAGTAATATCCAAGCTTTAACAATACTTAAAAATGCGACCAAAGCAGGCAATAGGTAAAAGTGATCATGATGGAACTAAGCATTCCTACCATTCAGTTCTGGTTAACCCTAATTATGTTGATCCATCTACCCAACCATCATCATTTAAGTTTTATCCCCATTTTTATCGCCGACTAAATCTAGATATAAATAATTCAATTCACAAATTTATTTGGTTGACGAGTACTATTACCTGTGAGAAAAATTATCAAAATACTCCCTATCAATTGCGAGTCAACCCATCTGCTGGTGGTCTGTATCCCACAGAAATTTATGTACAGATTAGGGGAATAGAGAACATCATTGATGGTATTTACCATTTAGAAATTGCAAATAATTCTCTATCACTAATTTACGAATTAATTGATGATGGTTTAGAAAATTATATTACACCCGGTAAATGTATAAATGGATTCATTTTTTTAATTAGTTGTGTTTATTATAGGTCTAGTTGGAAATATCAAAATAGAAGTTGGCGCTATTGCTGTTTAGATAGCGGACATCATCTTGGTGCCATTGCTGCTTCTGCATATTTTCACAACCGCAAGGTACAATTAATTTTTGATTTTGATAAACTCGCTCTCAACTCCGATTTAGGCTTTGAGAATAAAGAGTTTGTTACTGCTTGTGCGATTGCTGGAGAGTTTCAAGACAAGCAAATCAGATCCCTAAGGCTGAAAGTTCCTTTTGTATGCGGCACTGATTATTTTGAAGCTAATCAATTCATTGAAGATGCTTATCAAGTTACCGCTGTACAACCAAGTGCACACCAAGAACTAGAGTTTCCTGTATATGACTTAGAGCAGGAAAGGTTTTTTCAAGCAATTTGGAGAAGGCGCTCAATTAGACGTTTTCACAAACAGCCAATATCACAAGTAGATTATCTACGTATCTTACAGTCAGCTCAACAACCTGTACCAACAGAGCATTTTGAGGAGATAGAAATTTTTTCTGTCATCCATCGTATTGACGATATGGCAACTGGTTTATATAAAGGAAGCAGATTGATTAAAGAAGGTGATTTTTGTGACAAAATAGGTTACTTGTGTGTAAATCAAGCGATCGCTAGAGACAGTGCAGTAACGTTATTTTTGGTATCCGCGTATCAAAATTACCAAACTGCCATGCAAATCGCTGGTTTCATCGGACACAGAGTATATCTCATCAGTAATTATCTTGGTATTGGTTGTAGTGGCATTGGAGCCTTCTATGACGATGAAACCCAGGAATTTTTAGGAACAGATAAAGATGTACTCTATGCAATTGTCATTGGTAAATAATTAAGGAGATGTTCGAGAATAATGACAAGGAAGTACTATTTCTTTAACGAAGATGGATATGAAGATCCAAAAGAGGATCTACACCCCATGCAACTGACATCCGCCGATATTATTCTCCGTCAGCAACTAGAGCATTCCATAAGTAAATACTTTTATAATGCTTGCGATCGCCGCATCCAAGATTTATTATCTGTATGTCGGTGGTATTTTACAACTAAGGCTAATACCATGACCTTGGTAATTGAATGCCCAGATCAAGTTACTAACTGGCGGATATTACAAAAAATTGTGCCTATGGCGGCATGGTTGAATAAGTTTTACAGTGGCGCGAAAATCCGCGTTTGTCCCCCAGATAGTCAAGGAATGCCTTTTGAAATGAGGGTGGATGAAATTTCAGTATACAGAGACATGGCGTAGAGAAGTTATCAGTTATCAGTTAACGGTTAACAAATCTAAATATTTTGTTGGATAATACTGGTTATTTCTGCAACAACCGAATCAGCTGCATCTCTTACCGCAGGAGTTAATTCCAGTCCGAAACCAAGATTTGCCGCTTCAATTAGGTAAACTGTTACATCTTGGGGAAACTCATCTTTAAAGATTTGCCTACCAGCGGCTAAAGCATTATCCCAACGAAAATCATGCAAGTTATAACTGGGTTCCGGCAGTGCTTCTAATTCCTCTCCTGGGACTTTAAATATAGCACCTGCATCGGAACCTGTCACGCTAGCATCAACAATTATTAACTTTGTACTGCCTCTGGCTTGAAACATGACTTCCATTCCCGCCGTGCCGCAATCGTAAACTCGGACATGGGGATGGGGTTTTTGAGCGAGGTATTTTTGCAGTTGTTGGGCTACTATTACCCCTACTGCGTCGTCACTGCGGTTGAGATTACCGCAACCAATAATGGTGAGCATGGAACTTTTTGGTAATAAAGAGGGAAGGAGTAGGGGCGGGGTTTCCCCGCCCGGAGTCAAGGAGTCAAGGAGGGAAGGAGTGAAGGAGGTAAGGAGGGAAGGATTGAAGGAGGGAAGGAGTGAAGGAGGGAAGGAGTGAAGGAAACTGTAAAATCATATAATTCTACATTCTACATTCTTCATTCTTTTAACTCCGCAGTGCCGTATCCCTAGCCAAACAGCCATCTTCCATGTGTAAAATGCGATCGGCTATGTCCAGGATGCGGTTATCGTGGGTGACTAACAAAATCGTACATCCCTGTTCCTG
>JASJCJ010000015.1 GCA_030066045.1 Calothrix sp. MO_167.B12 | reverse complement strand
GTAGGTTGGGTTGAGCGGTAGGGAAACCCAACAAAGCTTTACTGGTGTTGGGTTTCATTCTATTGCTACGCAACGCTAACGCGAACAACCCAACCTACACCTATTGCACTATTTTAAGCTTGCCACGCCCTACACCCTACCTAATTTTTTTCAATATTCAAACCGGATTCCTATTTTTTTATCAACAACACGATAAATTAGGATTTACTAGCTTGCTCCCGGCAGGCTTTGTTTGTATAGCCTTACCCTTCCAGGGTGTAGGTGCAAGATATCAGCTACGGGAAATCTGTTGGAGAATTGAGATTTTGGGGAGCATCCCATTTTTTCAAAAAGCCCGCATTTTGTGCCACTTTGCTAACAGGCTATAGGAACCAAGCCCATCTACCCTGCGGGAACGGCTAAAAGCCGAACATAGGCTAAGAGGGTTTAGGGAGCATCCCAAATGTTTAAATTTGTAGTGCGGGCATCTTGCCCGCTTTGTATATCAAGGGAGCAAGATGCTCCCACTACGGCATATTTTTGAAAAATTGGGATGCTCCCAGGGTTTATAGCCCATGAAGATGGGCTTTGTTTCTGTAGAGATAGGGGCTGGGTATTGCATAAAAATTGGGATGCTCACTCTTAACTCTTAGAACCCAGGGAAGTTAAAACCAACTCCCAACAATAAACCGACATCTACATCATCAAAAAAGCCGGCATTAATCCCAGCAGTTGCCGTAAATCGGGAACCAAGAGGAAAATCAACTCCTCCAGATAGTAGCAATCCGGCTTCTGAATCATCACCAAGTTTAAAAGCAATACCGGCACCAAGGTAAGGAGTAAAAGGTAATACTTCGGTAAATGGATCTGCTGTATCCTTGATAGAAATATCGTAGGTTACGGGTACTAAGATGACGGAATTATCATCGTTTATTACGATTGATGGTCTAGCTGATATGTTTCTGGTAAAACCAATTTTACTCAGGACTGCAAAATTACCATCCCCCAAAGCAGAGTCATCACCACCGATACCAATATTGGCTCCAATGCCGACGTAGCTTTTACTACCAACTGTAGCTCTGCCTGGCATAATATCTGTTTGGGCAACTTTAGTGGTAGGGGATTGGGTAGTAGTGGTAAGCTGAGATTTCTGGAAGTTCAAAGCTGTTGATGATGTAGCTACTGTGCCGGGAATTGGGGTAGCTACTTTATGGGTAGAATCTGGTTTAGTATTGGTTGATAAAGGTTGTAGGGTTGTTAAATTAGATGTTTGAGCTGCTTGTGTAGTCGAACCTGTGGATTGCTCCGGGGTGAGAATAAAGATATTTTGGCTTTGGTTCTCAACCTTAATATCAATCTCATTGACAGAATCTATGGTTGCAGCAGATTGGGAAATTTGCCCATCACTTGTTTGTTCTGTAGTCTGAGCAATGGCTGATAAGCTACTACTTTGGGCTACTAGCACTGTGATACTCAGTAATCCCACAAAACTGTGACGCATAAAAATAGTATTCACATTCACTCCTGAAAAAAATATTGCTTGATTAAATCACCAATTTCACTTTTGATAGTTCATTTTTAGCAACATTCAATATTTAACACTAAAACATCAATTCTCATCCTACAAATTGCTAAGTAGGGCTTGCTGAAAAAGTTTTTGGGTGAGGATAAGGAACTCAAGGGCGGGGAACAGGCAACAGCCTCATCCTTATTTGTCCTGTTTTTTGTACTAACAAAAATTAAAAATGCAAGCATTTTAAACCTAAAACCCTAATTGACTTGCACTTGTTATCCAAAAAATAGCCTGAAAGCATTGATAAATCAATATTTTCTAGTAATTCAGCAAGTTCCCTGTTAAGAGTTCCCTGTTTTCAAATTAGCCCTCCATGAGAAAATCCCACAACCAAGGATCTGAAAATGCTTTGTTGCTAACTCTTCAAGAGCGCACGCAATGCGCCCCTACTGTGGCTCCCACACCTAAGCTGTCAACCATCAACTGACAACTAACAACTAACAACCATTTTCATGCTTGGTTGTGGAATTTTCCCGTGAAGGACTGACTTGAAAGAGGGAGTGGGGTCTGGGGTGTAGGGAAACGAACCATTTTTCATCGGCACTTGCTTCTCCCTTCTCGCGTAGGGAGTTAATCAAGATATTTTTGAAACCACTGAGTTGCTAATAGTGCCACTTCTTCTAAAGCTCCTGGCTCCTCAAATAGGTGGGTGGCTTTAGGAATTATTTGCAACTGCTTTTCACTCCCAAGCTGTGCCATTGCTTCCTGATTCATCTCAATTACAGGGAAATCATAGCCACCGACAATTAACAAAGTTGGTGCTTGGACGCGGGTTAAAGCAGTTCCTGCTAAATCCGGACGACCCCCCCTAGAAACAACTGCTGATACTTTTTGGGGTTCGTCTGCTGCTGCAATTAAAGCTGCTGCTGCACCTGTGCTGGCTCCAAAGTAACCAACCTTGAGGTTGTGGGTATCTGGATATTGGGCAAGCCAATTTGTGGCACCAATCAATCTTGATGCTAATAAACCAATGTCAAAGCGCAGGTGCCTTGTACGTAAGTCAATTTTTTCTTCCTCTGATGTCAGTAAATCGAATAACAGAGTTGCTAATCCAGCCCGTTGCATAACTTTGGCAACAGCACGATTTCTGGGACTCTGGCGACTGCTACCGCTACCGTGGGCAAATAAGACAATTCCTTGGGCTGTTGGGGGAACTACCAAATTGCCTTCTAGCCTGACTGATTCTGTAGCAATTACAACCAATTTTTCTTGAATATCTTTTGTTAAATTACCTTGCATTTTTCCACCCTCCATGTTGAAAGCGGTATATGTACTTGATAATAGATAAAGTCTTTAAGAATTTTGGTGACGATAAACCAACTGACTGCCATTACCGTTGCTGGTGCTGGTTTGATTCTGGTCTACTAATTTGCCGGTATGCAGCCATTTTTCCATTGTTTGCGGAGCTTGGACTTGTTGGAGATGCGATCGCAATTTTTCTCCTTCTAAAACTTCGGTTTCCAGTAAATTTTTGGCTGTGGCTTCTAAAATTTGCCGATTTTCCGACAGAATTTGCCGAGCTATCTGATGGGCACTGTCAACTATTTGTTTCACCTCCATATCTATCTTTTCAGCAATTTTCTGGCTGATAGCCCGTCGAGGATTGGTAAACCCTTCTAAAAATTGTTGTTGAATTTTCTCGAAGGCAACGGGTCCTAGTTCTTCGCTCATCCCATATAAGGTGACATACCGCTCTGCTAAGTCGGTGGCTTTTTGGATGTCATCGCTAGCACCAGTGGAAACTCGACCAAAAATCAATTCTTCTGCGGAACGTCCTCCCAGTAAGGTGGCAATTCTGCCGCGAATTTCATCTTCAATCATTAAAAAGCGGTCTTCCTCTGGTAGTTGTAGGGTGTAGCCCAAAGCACCCACACCCCGAGGAACAATGGAAATTTTTTCCAGGCTTCCAGCACCAGGCATAAGGACGGCAACTATGGCATGACCAACTTCGTGGTAGGCTACGGTCTTTTTCTCCATGTCATTAAGGACTCGGGATTTTTTCTCTAATCCCCCTAGCACCCGCTCTATGGCTTCGTTCAAGTCTGCCATAGCCACTGCCTCACGGTTAGCGCGAGCCGCTAATAATGCCGCTTCGTTGACCAAGTTAGCTAAATCCGCACCGGCAAATCCCGGAGTCCGTGCCGCTAATTTAGATAAATCCACATCCTCTGCTAATTTGACATTTTTGGCGTGGATTTTGAGAATTGCCTCCCGACCTATTTTATCTGGTCGATCCACCACCACTTGCCTGTCAAACCGACCAGGACGCAACAGTGCTGGGTCTAATACCTCTGGACGGTTGGTGGCAGCCAGTAAAATTACTCCCGTGTTGGGGTCAAAGCCATCCATTTCTGACAACAACTGGTTGAGGGTTTGTTCCCGTTCATCGTTACCACCCAGTACAGGACCTGTGCCACTGCGTGATTTACCTAGAGCATCTAATTCATCGATAAATACTATACAAGGAGCTTGTTGTTTTGCCTGTTCAAACAAATCCCTGACCCTAGCTGCACCAATACCCACAAATAGCTCAATAAACTCGGAACCAGAAATGGTGAAAAAAGGCACTCCCGCTTCACCAGCGATCGCTTTTGCTAGCAGTGTCTTTCCGGTTCCCGGAGGTCCTACCAACAAGACTCCTTTAGGAATTTTGGCACCCAAGCGGGTATATTTACCTGCATTTTTGAGAAAATCGACAATTTCCTGCAATTCCACTTTGGCTTCATCCACCCCAGCTACATCCTCAAACGTAACTCCGGTAACACCTTCCGAGTAAATGCGGGCATTGCTTTTGCCAATTTTCAGAGCTGCTGGTCCCCCCATTTGAGAACGATTCGTTAGCCAGCTCAAAAGAATGAAAAGAATTATTAGTGGAAAAACCCAACTTAGTAAGGCTGCAAACCAGCCAGAGCGACTGGGGGGTTGTGCTTCAAATTCTACGTTATGCTGGCGGAGAATTTTGGGCAATTCTAAATCTAGTGGTACGGGAATGGTGACAAAATTCTCTGGTTGAGACTCATCTTTTTTAGTGGTGGCTTCTGATTTAAGTTCATAGACAATTTTGTCGGTGCCAACCACCACACGGACAACTTTACCCGCTTCCACCTGAGAAATAAACTTGCTGTAGGGAACCCGACGGTTTTGGTTTGGTTGTCCTAAAAAAATCAAGATATTCAGACAAATAGCAAATACTAACCATAGCAGTGAACTGCTCCTAAATTGCCTTGGTTCCGGTGTTTTGATTTGGCGGTTGCCATCTGTTTCCACTGGCATTTTTTTGACTCCTATCTTGAAAATAGGGAGGGAAGGAGGGAAGGAGGGAAGGAGGGAAGGAGTGAGGGAGGGAAGGAGTGAGGGAGGGAAGGAGTAGGGGCGCATTGCGTGCGCCCTTGAGGAAAGCATTTTCAGATCCTTGGTTGTGGGATTTTCCCCTTTGATTTTTGAAAAAACGAGGGTACACTTTCTGTTAAGAGTTAAGACTTCCCTAGCATCACGAGTAATTTCAGGAATCAAACCGGATTCCTATAGGTAGATAGTGTTGGAACCATTGACTTGTCAGTTGTGCAGCTTTTTGCCATGCGTCTGGTTGAGCAAAATGATGACTGGCTTGAGGTACAATTTTCAATCGCTTGTGCTGAGTAGAAATTTGTGTCAATGTATCCTCATTCATGGCGATCGCAGGTAAGTCATAACCTCCTACAATCAGGAGTGTGGGAGCTTGTACATCGTCAAGAACCTCACTCACCAAATCTATTAATCCACTGCGAACAACAACAGCTTTCACTGTTAAGGGACGCTCTGTAGCTGCTACTAATGCGGCTCCTCCTCCCGTGCCGTCTCCAAGGTAGCCAATTTGCAAATTATGGGTGATGGGATTTTGAGTTAGCCAGTCTGTGACTGCAATTAAGCGTTCTGCCAAATGTCTAATATTGGCACTACAATGTTTGCTGCGGAGGTCGATGGCTTCTTCTTCTGGAGTTAGTAAATCAATTAATATAGTTGCCAGTCCCTTTTTGCCTAGTACTTGGGCAAGATGATAGTTGCAAATATGCTCTCGACTGCAACCACTGCGATCTACAAATACAATTATACTTTGAACATTGTCAGGGATAAACAATTCAGCAATTAGTTGTAACCTTCCCACCTCAATTGTAATAGTTGACTCTTTTATTTCTAATAACGATTTTGTCTTCATAAGAATATTCTCCGTGGGAAGAGGGTGAATAAGTAATAAGTAACAAGTATTTTGGCTCTCCCACACATTTTTCGTTCACTCGTGGGAAGAGTAACGGAAGCTATAGTGCTACGCACAAATCAAAAGTCAAAAGAATCTAATCAATTTCCTTCCCTCCAGGGCGGGGAAACCCCGCCCCTACTCCTTCTCTCCTTCTCTCCTTCTCTCCTTCACTCCTTCACTCCTTCACTCCTTCCCTCCATCACTCCATCACTCCATCACTCATCTGGCAACTTTAGATTGATGATTCAATGTTGGATGGGATTTGTCTAACAGTTTCCAGACCTCTGCATCTGTTGTTTGGGTAAAATTTTCGTACCACAGACCGATGGCATAAAATGGCTCGGGCATGGAAAGACACACAACCTCATCAACCAAACCTTGTAACTCTTCGCAGACTACCTGGGGAGCTACTGGAGTTGCAACTATAATCCGTCGAGGTTGCTGCTGTCGGATAATGGTAATGGCAGCACGGATGGTAGAACCAGTAGCAATACCATCATCTATCAGAATTATTGTATGATTTCGTACATCTGGTGCTGGGCGATCGCCCCGATAAACGCGATCGCGACGCTGCAATTCCCTCAATTCTTTGGCCGTGACTTCATCAATTGTCTGGTTAGATATATTTAAACGCCCAAGCACATCATAGTTCAGTACTCGCACACCCCCAGAAGCGATCGCGCCCATAGCTAGTTCTTTATGACCAGGCACACCTAGTTTCCTGACAATACAGATGTCTAGGGGTAAATTTAGTGCTTTTGCCACTTCATAAGCCACAGGTACACCACCCCTGGGTAAAGCCATCACTAACCCATCTTTGCAATCAGTATAGGCTGTTAATTTTTGAGCCAGCATTTGTCCGGCTTCTGTGCGATTACTGAATCTAAAAGTCATGATTACAACCCTTGTTTGTATCTAATTCATTGATTGAAACCGCTTAAATCCCCAGGAGTTACAGAAATGGTTTTGACTTTGCCTTGGCGTTGGAAAGTAAGCTTTAATGGCTTACCCACCCGACTTTTGGCAACTATGTCTTGCAATTGTTCGGCATTGGTAATCTTCTGGCTATTAACTTGGGTGATCACATCCCCTGGTTTTAAATCAGCGGATTCTGCCGGAGTATTAGGTAATACTCGCATTACTAGCACCCCCTTAATTTCGGGGACTGTAAATGGTTGATTGGGAAGACGATTGAGTTGTTTGGCAAACTCAGGGGTGAGGCTAGCCATACTGATGCCAATGTAAGGATGGGAGACTTTTTCACCCCTAGCCAGAACATCCTTAATTTCCTTAGCTTTATTAATGGGAATTGCAAATCCGATACCTTCTGCTTGGGCGCGAATAGCGGTGTTGATGCCGATAACTTCACCTTGCTGATTCAGCAATGGACCGCCGGAATTACCTGGATTAATTGCCGCATCGGTTTGGATAAAATCTATTCTTTTGTCGGCAATTCCCACTTGACTACTGGAACGTTTCAAGGTACTAATAATACCTAAAGTCACCGTATTATCCAGACCAAAAGGATTACCAACTGCGATCGCCCAATCTCCCACTTGCAAATTATCAGAATCACCCAAAGGTGCCACTGGCAAATTTTCTCCCTTAATCTTAATCACTGCTAAGTCAAAGGTTTTATCTATCCCCCGCACCTCTCCTTGAAAGCTACGTCCATCTTTCAAAGTAACCTTGACCTTATCAACCCCACTCACAACATGGGCATTGGTGAGAATTAAACCATTAGATTCAATAATAAAGCCTGAACCCTCACCAAATAGACGAAACCGGGGTGTACCTGGTACCATTTCTCTACCAAAGAAAGGACGCAGGAATGGATCGTCAAACCAAGGGTAAAAATTAGGTCTAACAGTGCGTTCTGTATCAATTCTTACTACTGCTGCCCCTACTCGAGCGATCGCAGCAACTACAAAATTAGGACTAGTACTAGTTACTGTTGTCACCTTTGGGGCTGGTGACTGCTTGGCAGAGGCAGTTATTTCCGGACTTTGGTAGACATCTTGGGGGATTAACTTGGTGGGAAAAAGACGCATAGTTACCAAAGTTAAACTGGCACCCAAAATTGCCATCAACAGATAAATACCAATTTTTGGCAGATAGTTATATTTATGAGAATGTTGGTCAGATGGATGAGAAGATGTCATGGCAACAACCCTCACTGAGTGAAGGAGTCAAGGAGTAGGGGCGGGGTTTCCCCGCCCGTCGGCAAGGAGTCAAGGAGTGTGAGTGTAGACACGAAGTGGCTTCTCGTAGACACGCAGTGACTTCTCGTAGAGTAGAGTAGGAGTAGGGGCGGGGTTTCCCCGCCCGGGGTTTCCCCGCCCGACGGGAAGGAGTGAATATAAGCCAAAACACATTATCCCATCACCTCTTTCAAGGCAGTCCCGATGAAAAAAATTGTTCACCATCAAGGATGAAACTGATTTTCCTTTACTCACTCCTAACTCCTCATTCCCAACTCCTCACTTTCAAATCAGAATTTCAAAGCTTACAAGTCAAAATACTTAAATGAAAAAGGAAAAGAGGAAAAGGGAAAGGGGAAAGGTAGCAGAAACAGCTTTTAACTCTTACCCTTGAACCTTTTACTAAAACCAAATTTTGAGTTCAAAATGCTTAACCGAGTAGTATTGGGTGAAACCCGATCTTTTCGAGCTTTCATTCAACTCTTGAAATTGGTAGATTTTCATGTGGAACTGACCACAAAACTATCTAATTTTCCAAGTTAAGCAAAAAGTTAACTGACATGGACCTTAACGACTTTTTTCCTTTCTATGTCCGATTTAGGCAAAGTCAAACTTAAGATGCCATTTTGATACTCTGCTTTAACTTTGTCATTTTGAATATGAGCAGGCAAATGAATGGATCGCTCAAATCTTCCATAGTGGAATTCAGAGCGCATCATTCCCTTCTCTTCAGTCTTGGTTTCAGATTTACGTTCGCCGCTAATAGAAACCCGATCTTCACTAGCTTGAATCTCAATATCTTTGATATCCAATCCAGGAATCTCTAGTTTGAGAGAAATTTCATCATCAGTTTCTTCCATCTCCACTGCTGGTCTAAAAGTAATTCCCTTAGAATCACCATTTCCAGGATGCATAAACTTTTCAAATAAATAGTTCATTTCATCCCGTAAGCTTTCCATTTCGCGGATAGGTTCCCACATTTCAATATCTCTTAAAGGTTGCCAACGAGTGATTGCCATATTCGTTGCCTCCGATGATTGATACTACTAATCAATTAATCTTTTTATCAGGCATATATTGATGGTTCGCGCTTTTGCAAATCAATAATACCCTGAATAGTAGCCGAGATAAACAGCTCTCTCTATTTTCTAGGGTATAAGATAATTTTGAGGAACTTGTGAAGAATCCTAACCGAAAGTCTTAGACCTTCAAGTCAGAAGTCAGAAGTCACAGAGAAATTAATGGGTGAACAGAGCAATACTATTACTGGAAAAACCACCCCTAAAAATAATTATTTTTACACCAAATATATTGGATGTGGGGCGGTTTTCCCTTTATGCATTCGGATTTTTACACGTTTAAACCCAACCCTTCGATAAATCGATGGGTGTTAGCGCAGCACAAGAGTGCAGGAGACTAACTGATAACTATAATGACTTAAATTTGCATCAGTATTTAAGTCATTAAGCTGTCATATTCCGATCACCCAGAAAAAAATTATGACCAGGAAAAGGATAATAACGTACAGGGCATAATAAGAATGGTAAATATTCTCTCCACCGTGCTGCCTGCTGTTGTAATAAACTCATATTTCTAGTCATTTTTCTCACAGCAATATGGGAATGGGGCCAAATAATACACCTGTGAGGACATCTTGGTCTATGGCTAGAATAAGTCCAAAATAATATCATCCGTTCCCCATGTTTTAAGGGCATTCCATGGTGTAAGTTCTGACTGGTATTCGCTAAAATTAGAGTTCCTTTGTATCCTGTGAATGGTTTGCTCTGATTTTTTTGAATTATGGTGAAAGGTCCATTATCTTCTGTAACATCGCTCAGGTAAAGAACTGTTTTGAGTAGAGGATATGTTTGCCCTTCCTCACAGTCTTTATGAGGAGTTTTGGGACCAGCCATATCAAGCTGATTAGGATTAGCTCGACTGAGACGAATTTCAGCCCCATGATATCCTACTGGAAGACCTATATATTGATGGGCTATTTGTAATAGCTTTTCATTTAATCCAGCTTGATAGATAATCCAATTCTGAGAATTATTGGAAATCAAAGAGGGAGATAAAGTAACCGTATTTTTCTGATCGAAATTATATTTATTTAAATCTTGCTGTAAAAACTGATAAGAAGACTCACATACTGATATCAATGTATTGGCTTCTTGAGGATCGAATATTTTATCTATGCTGCCTTTCCAGTAGCCGTAGTGTTTTATGGAAGAGATAATATGATGTTGCAGTTTAGTTAATTTTTGTCTTTCATGTGAAAGTTTTTCTTGCTCTACTAATACTGCATTTTCTCTTCTTTGGTCTAAATATTGAGCGATTGTCGGTAATTGTATTTCCCGTTCAATCAACCTCGCTGGTTCTTGTGCAATGATTCTTCTCAAAGCAGCCGGATAATCTTTAAGAAACAAATTGTTTAACATTACGATTAAACATACTCATAAGCTAAGTGAATTGGTAGATGAAGATGTTTAACCTGAAACTAAATACACCTCATCCATGTTTAACCTTAGAGTTTACAGTTATACCAATTTGAAAAAACAATGCAACACATGATTGACTGGTAGGGACGGGGTTAGCCTGCCTCTACGATTGGATATGTTGCAAACATTTTTTGATTTGGTATTACTTTGATGTTGTGATTGCGACTATGACGAAGCAATCCCAAAGTCCTGTTATAAAACTACGGTTATTAAGGGATAAGAGGTATGATTTGATACTTGTAAAAAAAATTTGGCAAATGCTGGGGTTATATTAAATAGAGCCAAACCCAATATATATAGGGTCTGTGATGATTTTATCCCTGACTCAAAAATCATCTTTATTGGTAACAAGTATTTGTTCGGATTCCTAATTATCTATTTAAATATAGATTCTTATCTATTGTATCAAAAAATATTACTTTTTCACGAAATATTCGTATTTTATATTTTTAATTTAGGAACTACTGGTATTAAATACATCACTGATATACTGCTGTATCTCCAGCAAGCAATATAGTAGCTTTACTGGAGTTAGTCCTGATGAAAAAATTTCACCACCATCTATGAAAAACCTCACCCTCTTGGGAGTGGGAGAGTGGGGGCAGAAAAAACCCGAATTATACCAATTTGAACACAGAATGCAACACATAATTTATTGGTAGGGGCGGGGTTACCCCGCCCCTACAATTGGATATGTCACAAACATTCTTTGATTTGGTATTATTCCAGTCATCCCAAGCTTTTAGCATAATCAAGGGTCATACCCACTATTCGCCAGCAGCATCCTTATTTCCTTATTAAGGAGAGGGATGTCCGCTCTTGTCAGGGTGAGGTTTAATTACAAGTCAGTCTCTCATGAACGTTTGTACACAACCAATCATGAAAATACCTGTTGCCTGTTGCCTATTTTCAAGTTAGTTCCTAATGAACGTTGTTTGTACGCAACCTGCCGAGGAGAATGCTTTATGACTAACTCTCAAGGGCGCACGCAATGCGCCCCTACTGCGGCTCCCACACCTAAGCTGTCAACCATCAACTAACAACTAACAACTAACAACCATTTTCAAGCTAGTTCCTAATGAACGTTTGTACACAACCTGCCGATGAGAATAATTCCCTCACTCTGGGCGGGGAAACCCCGCCCCTACTCCGAACTCCGAATTCCGAACTCCGAACTCCGAACTCCGAACTCCGAACTCCTTTTTTCGTTCTGCTGCTGGTACTATATTTAGTACTAGCTTTTGATGACCACGGAGGATGGTAAGATGCGATCGCACACCGATTTGTTCTGGGGTCAAATGTTGGTGTAATTCATCCATTGTCGCTACAGCTCGATCATTAAATCCCACAATTACATCCCCTTCTTGAAAACCTGCTTGATGTGCGGGACTGTGGGGTTCGACAAACATAATAAAAATACCCGTATTAGTTGCTAATTCATGAAATAACATCATGGGTAATGGAATGAGTAATGCCTAATATGTAATCTTACTTAATGCCTATCAAAAAAATACGTTGCTACACTGATTGATAAGGCTTTTAGCCATTAAACAGGAAAGTTTGCAGCCGCAAATTAATATTGTTCACTGCCAGGAAGGGGAATTTTTGCAGTGAGTGAAAAAGGTGATTCTCAAGAAAAGTCAACAGATTCAAAACCAGAAAAACCAACAGATTCAAAGCCTGCATCAAATGATTTTGCAGGCGAACAGACTAAAGCTCGCAAGGTTGTTCAAGGTTTTACCCAAGCACTCATTCAGTGGATGCCCCTAGGAGGTAGTGGAACGGCATTTGTTTCCTTTGTTCTCAAGAGTGAATGGCTACAAGCGTTGCTAATGTTTCCCGTGATGGCTGTAACAGTAGTCTGGGCTGCCTATACCGAAGCTGTTTTGACACGGTTAAGAGAAATTTCTGCTGAACGGGGCAAGAAGGATGTTGATGACTTCATGGCATGGTTGAAGGGAGTGGATGAGGCAATTCGTTGGCAACTGGCGGGAGTTGAGGATAAATATCTACGTTGTCAGGGAAGTGCTTGCCGTGAATATCGCACCGAGGGCTACAATCGCGGGACATTTGTCCCTTTGTTATCTGAAGTATTTGTCCCATTAGAACTGAGCAGTGCTTTTGTTAAAGGAGTCAGTGGGGAAGAATTGCCCATGTTCCCTGGTTTTCGTCAAGAAGATGTAGAACTGATACGGGCAGTAGCAGAAAATGAACTCTTGATTTGGGACTTATTAGGGAAAATCAAGCAATATCCAGCCTTTAGTCGCATGGCAATCTTAGCGTGGGGTGGCTACGGAAAAACTACACTACTGCGACATATTACCTATACCTATGCCAAACACCGCCATCGCCGCTACAGAGTCCCCCAATTTTTACCCGTTCTCCTGCCCCTCCGTAAATGGCAGTCAGTAATTGCTACTGAGGAGAATCTAGATTTACCTAGTCTGATTGAAAAACATCACATTCCTAGTTTGCCGTCAGGTGCCGATCTAAAATTACCGCCACAGTGGGCTAAAAATCAGCTACAAGGCGGGAAAATGCTGGTGATGTTCGACGGATTTGATGAGGTGAAACCAGAATGGCGTAAAAGAGTCAGCACATGGCTGGGTAAGCAGATGGGGGATTATCAAAAATCTGTGTTTATCCTCACCTCACGCCCAGGAGGTTATAAGGATTATGCCGCAACCAATTCACCCAGTAGCAAGCTCTATGTAAAATCCTTCAATGCCGAGCAGAGACAACGCTTTATTGAGAAATGGTATCTGACTCAAGAACGCTATGCCAGAGCAGGTAGAAACACGCCAGAAGTCAAGCAGATAGCTAACAGCAATGTCGCTAATCTCCTGCAACAGCTTCAACAACGTCCCGAACTGGAGGTTTTAGCCAAAAACCCTCTGTTGTTGAACATGATTGCCAACTTGCACCGTAGTTACGCGGGTCAACAATTACCGCAACGACGTAACGAATTATATCAAGATATCCTTACTCTTCAGCTCAAAGACAGACCCCGTTCTAGAGGCATTGATATGTTAGTGCCTTTCCCCGAAAGTCAACAGATTTTACAAAAAGTGGCCTTGACTATGGTGGAGTCTAAACAGCCATCCATCAATCGGTGGGAGTTAGAAACTTGGATTGATAATCACTTACAAAACCTAGATTTTGGTAAGACTGTGGCAGTGTCGGAATTTTTGAATCAAATCGTGGATGTCAGCGAATTGATTGTCAAGCGAGATGAGGATTTAGAATTTGCTCATTTAAGTTTTCAAGGATATTTAGCTGCTGCTGAAATTAAAGCGCGAAAACAAGAACAACTATTATTAGAACATTGCCAATATTCTTGGTGGAAGGAAACAATTTTACTCTATTGCGGTCAAGTAAATCCGAGCAATTTAATTCGTGCTTTTTTAAATATCGGAGAACAATCAGCTATTGACTTAGCCCATGAATGCCTCAAAGAATCACCACGAAAAATCGATTTAGAAATTGAAGCCGAGTTACAACAGCTAGAACAAAGTGTTAGTAATTTACTCTATCAGCAGTTAGAAAACTATCTTAAAAATGGAAAATGGGAAGAAGCAAACCGAGAAACCTATCGCCTGATGATTCAAACGGTAGGTAAGGAAAAAGGACAATTCTTAGAAAGAGAAGACTATGAGAATTTTCCCTGTGAAGATTTACGCACAATCAACCAGCTTTGGATGAGTAACAGTCAAGGGAAATTCGGCTTCAGCGTCCAGAAAGAAATTTATGAGAGTCTGGGCGGCACGGAGAAGTATAATGGGGAAGTCTGGAAAAATTGGTGCAAATACGTCGGATGGAGTGATGGCGTAGTGAATTTCAGCTACGAGGCTCCTAAAGCTCATCTCCCAATTACCCTCCCCGTATCTCCGGAGAAAAGGGAGTATTATTTCCACCTCCCTACTAGCCACCGGGGTGGTCATGGTCGTGTCTCTTCTCTCGCACAAAGACTTGTAACCTGTAATATATAGTGGCTTCAGGCAATTTGTCAAGCTCAGTTTTGGGTACTTTCTTTACAAATTCATAGGCTAACCGCTTCGCGGAATTCAAAAGTCAAAAGTCAAAAGTCAAAAGGTTATTTATCCAGGACTTACGTAATTGTCACAATCAGTGGTTGGTGCGTGACGTTATAAGTCTTATTGCTACGTTCAAATACTTTCGTACCTCACGCACCCTACGCCAAAAAATATGCCAGTTGCGTAAGTCCTATTATCTTCTCTTTACTCGTTACGATTGATTTAGCAATAATTCTAATTAACCCTTTTTTGTCACTCTAGAAAAAGAAAAATTAATGTAGGTTGGGTGGAACGGAGTGAAATCCAACAATACCAATTTCTTCGGGTGTTGGGTTTCGTTCCTCAACCCAACCTACATCTAAATTCATAAAATCCTCTTCAAATAAGGGTTTTAGATTTTTATTAACTGAGAGTGATAAAAGAAGATTAACTGCTCACATTCATCAATAAGATTTCCTACCTGTTTCTCAGTCATTTGTGTGTTGCAGTAATGTAGGGGCACGGCATCCACCGATTTTTTCCATGCCATAATCTGAATGTCGCCGTGCCCACAACCCATTGGTTTACCCAAATGCAATCACGTCCCTGTCACTGGGTTCAAATATTCATGGTTAGGGCACGGCGTGTTTAATATTGTTGCATAGGTGAAAATATTGTGGATGCCGTGCCCCTACAGTCAATTTATTTTTGGGTATTTTTGACTTTTGAATTTATGACAACAACCAGTCATTATTTCTGACTTACAGCGATTTTCAGGTAAATAGACCACACCGTAGGGGTTTAGCAGTGCTAAACCCCTACATGAAGATGTGGTTCAAATAGATGAAAACTGCTGTAATTAATAGGCGTAGGTTGGGTTGAGGAACGTAGACCCGTAAAGCCTACGGCATAGCTTCGCTTACCGCGCAGCGTGTCGCGAAAGCGACTCAGGGGCTTCTCGTGCCTCGCTCGCGAGGAGCTGCGCTAACGCCGTCAGGCGTTCCCGAAGGGTAGAGTAACCCAACAACCAACAACCCTGGTATTGTTGGGTTTCACTCCGTTCCACCCAACCTACATTTATTTTTCTCTCTCCAGTAGGATACTTGTAGCGTGCGTTATGCTAACAGCGCTCCGCACCGAAAAGATTACCGGATGGTGCGTTACGCTGAGCGGCAGCACACCCTACGTGTTTTAAGGGCGAGCGCAGGCTACGCCAACAAAAATCAAAAAGTAATCCTATCAAAGGAGAAGAGATTATTTGACCTCTGGTGGAAAAGAATGTAGAGACGTAGCATTGCTACGTCTGGAAAAAGGGTTTTGGCACTCCGCATATTTAATTTCCAACAGAGATCTATTAGACCATCGCTCCAGAGGAGTCCCTTTGCATTGGCGAAGTCTACCGGAAGTATGTCTCCTTATTTGCAGTTGCGATCGCCCTGAGAATTACCAAATTCTATTTCATGGTAAAGAGCAAATTTGAGAAACTTGTGAGTATCTATGGTAACAGAGTCTCATGGAATCAGGTAGGGAGAGCTAGACCACAGATCAAAAACTTTTTGAATATTTGTAAATTCCCTGTTGACTTTGTTAACTAATATGAATTCGATGGTGAATATTTTTGTAAGATTAACATGGTTACTACCTTTAGCTAAATTGAAATTACAATTCTTACAAACACTAAGTTTTTAGTCAAAATTACTATCAATGAAGCTTTTAAAATGAAGATATTAGTGGTAGAAGATGACAGGCTGGTTGCAGATGCTCTGGATGCTGTCCTTGGTAGCCAAAATTATGCAGTGGAAGTTGCTTCAGATGGGGAAGTGGCTTGGGATTTAATCCAAGTTTTTGATTATGATGTAATTATTTTAGATGTCATCTTGCCTAAGATAGATGGTATTAGTCTTTGCCGTCAAATCAGATCCCAAGGATTGCGAATGCCCATCCTTTTGTTGACAGGATGTGATAGCAGTCATGAAAAGGCCATAGGTTTAGATGCGGGTGCGGATGACTATCTTGTTAAGCCTTTCGATCAAGAAGAGTTAGTCGCTCGTATCCGTGCTTTATTACGTCGGGGTAGTTTAACTTCCCAACCAATATTGGAATGGGATCATTTGCGCCTAGACCCCACTAGTTGTGAAGTTACATATAACGAGGAGCAATTATCACTAACACCAAAAGAATATGCCTTACTGGAGTTATTTTTACGCAACAGTCGGCGAGTATTTAGCTGTGGCATGATTTTGGAACATCTTTGGTCCTATGAAGATACTCCCGGAGAAGAAGCGGTACGTACCCATGTAAAGGGATTGCGGATGAAGCTCAAGGCGATGGGTGCGCCGGGAGATTTGATTGAAACAGTATATGGAATTGGTTATCGCCTCAAACCACAGGATGAGTTATCCCAGAAAAAAACTTTGCCGGGAAGGGAACACAAGGAACATAATTCTCTCCAGGGTGCAGGAGGAGCAACCATAACACCAGCAACATCTTGGAAACAGCAAACTCTGGCGGCAATTGCAAGTATTTGGAGTCGCTATGAAGAACGGGTGAATCAGCAAGTGAGTGTGTTGGAGTCAGCATCTGAGGCTGCTCGCCATAAAACGTTGCGCTCCCAACTCCGCAAGCAAGCACAGGCAGAGGCCCATAGTCTAGGGGGTTCATTAGGTACTTTTGGTTTGGCACTTGGTTCTGAGTTAGGTAAAAAAATTGAGCAGCAACTGAAAATTACTCGTACTTGGAAGGCGGAAGAAATTACCCAATTTGGTAATTGGGTAAAGCAATTACGTCGGGAAATAGAACGTCACCAAGAAACTTTAGCAACATTACCAACGACAGAAGATCATCATCCTTTACTATTAATTGTAGATAGCGATCGCACTCTCGCTGAAGAAATTGCCCAAGTATCTACAACTCAAGGAATTAAAGTCACAATTGCCGATAGCATTGAAACTGCTAGGAGTAAACTTTATCGGCAGCATCCCAATGTTGTTCTCCTCGATCCCGATGTTTCCCCCAGCCATGAGGATAGTTTTAATTTGCTGTGGGAGTTGAGATCCCGCAAACCTCCCGTACCAGCCATTGTATTTACGGCAGAAAGTGATTTTACTAACCGGCTACAAGTAGTTCGCAATGGTGGGCATACATTCTTGCAAAAGCCCCTAAGTGTAAACCAAGTATTGGCAGAAGTTAACCAGATATGGCAAAATGCTCCCCACGGAGAAGCTCACATCCTGGTTGTAGATGACGATCCCCAAATAGGGGCAGTTTTACAAACCCTGTTGCAACCTTGGGGAATTAAGGTGACAAAACTCAGGGATCCCCAACGGTTTTGGCAAACCCTGGAAACTGTGGCACCAGATTTACTAATTCTAGATGTGGAAATGCCAGCAGTCAGTGGTTTGGAACTGTGCCAGGTAGTACGCAATGACCCCCGGTGGAGTGATTTACCGATTTTATTCCTCACGGTACACCAAGACCATAATATTATTAATCAAGTTTTTACCGTTGGTGCTGATGATTTTGTCAGCAAACCTATTGTTGGACCAGAATTAGTTACTCGGATTATTAACCGTTTGGAACGGATCAAGCTACGGCAAAGGGTAGCTCAATCCCAACCCCTCAAGTCTTCTGGGGATGTAGCATCTAACCAGAGTTTTCAACAAATAGAAGCCAAACTCAAGGCTCGGATTGAACAACAAGCAGCAGTGGCGAAGTTGGGAGAATCCGCACTTTTAGGGACAAAACTAGAGGATTTAATTAATCAAGCGGTAGTGATGGTAGCCGAAAACCTAGAGGTAGAATATTGCCAGTTATTGGAATTACTACCAGCAGGTAATAGTATGTTGCTACGAGCCGGTATGGGGTGGCGTGAAGGGTTGGTAGGAAAAGCAACAATTGACCTAGATGATACCGGGGCTAGTTATACTCTTTCTGTACAAAAACCTGTAATTGTCGCCAACTTACCCACAGAAACCCGTTTTGCTGGTTCCTTACTATTACGGGAACATGGCATCATTAGCGGTGTAGCTGTACCCATTGCCAAACGTAATGGTTCCTATGGTGTATTGGGAGCTTATTCTAATCAACAAAGAACTTTTACCCAAAGCGATATTAATTTTATCCAATCCATTGCCAATGTCCTATCTGCTGCCATGGAAAGCCAGGATACCCAGCAGGCTTTACGTCAGGCAAAGACAGAATTGGAACAAAGAGTTGGAGAACGCACCGCAGAACTGGAAAAAACCAATCAGCAACTACAATCAGAACTAAACGAACGCCAACGAGCACAAGAAGAATTGCGTCATTCCCAAGCCCGATTCGCCGGGATTGTGGAGATTGCTGATAATGCAATTATTTCCATTGATAGCCAACAAAAAATTACCTTATTTAACCAAGGGGCGGAGAAAATTTTTGGTTACTCTGCCCAGGAAGTCCTAGGAAATACCCTGGATTTACTCTTACCATCAAGGTATACCGCAGCACATAGTCAGTATGTAAATGAGTTTGGCAAATCTGCTAAAGTTGCTCGCCCCATGGGAGAACGGCGGGAAATATTCGGTCTGCGTAAGGATGGGACAGAATTTCCGGCAGAGGCTTCCATCTCTAAGTTAGATTTGGGAAGAGAAATAATTTATACGGTGTACTTGCAAGATATTAGCGATCGCAAGTACATCGAACGGATGAAGGATGAGTTTGTCTCCGTAACTAGTCACGAGTTGCGTACTCCCTTAACTTCCATTCACGGTTCCTTGGGGATGTTAGCTAGTGGGATGATTCCTCCAGACTCAGAACAGGGAAAACGGCTGTTACAAATTGCCGTTGACAGTACGGAACGCCTAGTAAGGTTGATTAACGATATTTTAGATATCGAGCGCATTGAGTCAGGTAAAGTCAAAATGGAAAAGCAAACCTGCAATGTGTCTGACTTAATTACAGAGGCGGTGAATGTCATCCAATCCTTGGCAGATAAAGCGGGTGTAAACCTGGATATTCAAAGTATTTCTGCCCATGTGTGGGCAGATTCAGACCGGGTAGTGCAAACCTTAACCAACTTACTCAGCAATGCCATTAAATTTTCTCGCCGGGATGCTACCGTATGGCTCACGGCTCAATTACAACAGGTGGATAGTGAAAATAACTCTCACCATCAATCCCAGGTATTGTTTCAAGTAGAAGATACAGGACGGGGAATTCCCGCAGATAAACTCGACAATATCTTTGAACGCTTTCAACAGGTAGATTCCTCCGATTCTCGCCACCATGACGGGACAGGTTTGGGTTTGGCAATTTGCAAAAGTATTGTTCAACAACATGGGGGAGAAATTTGGGTAGAAAGTATCCTGGGAGAAGGTAGTACTTTTTCCTTTACCTTACCTTGTTCTGCCTCTCCCACTACTGTTCCCAGCCCCAAGGGAATTTCCGATCTCACTGATAAATATTCCCCACTAGTACTAATTTGCGACGACGATCCGCAAATTTTCCAGGAATTGCAAACTCTGCTCGAAAAACAAAACTATCGTGTTTTGGGTGCAGATTCTGGGGAGGGGGCGATTCAGATTGCTTCAACTGAGCATCCAGACGTGATTTTACTGGACTTACTCATGCCAGAGATGAATGGTTGGGAAGTGATGGCTGTGTTAAAAGAAAGACCAGATACCCAAGATATTCCCATCATTATTTGTAGTGTGTGCCAACCCACCCAAGAGAATCAACCCAGTTCTGATTTTGTCGATTGGGTAAGCAAACCATTAGAAGCCAGCTTATTGTTTAATTCTCTCAGACAAGCCATTGCTCCCTCTTCCCGCCGAGTACGCATTTTGGTAGTAGAAGATAACAAAGAAACTGCGGAAATTCTCACCACTTTACTAGAAAACCATGATATTGAAACTAGCCTTGCCACTACTGGTAGAGAAGCCATCCGTCTCAGCCAAGCCATAAATCCGGACTTAATGATTCTTGATATTGGCTTACCCGAAGGTGATGGTTTTGATGTAGTAGAGTGGTTGCAACAGCACAATCAACTTTATAACATTCCCTTAGTAGTTTATTCCGCCAAGGATTTAGATGACTCCGAACGTAATCGTCTGAAACTGGGATATACGGAATTTCTGACTAAAGGAAGGGTGACAACGCAAAAATTTGAGCAACACGTATTAGGATTAATCCAGCGCATCACCCAAACTAGGGAACAGGGGGACAGCAATGACAACTAAGCGCATTCTGGTAGTTGATAACGAAGAATATATTCAAGAAGTTGCCAAAATTTGTTTAGAAACCGTAGCTGGTTGGGAAGTATTAACCGCCAGCTCTGGCAAGGAAGGTATTAGTAAAGCAGCAGATTTTCATCCCGATGCCATTCTCCTGGATGTGATGATGCCTGATATGGATGGTCCGACTACCTTTGAGCATTTACAAGCAAATCCCGATACCAAAGCAATTCCTGTAATTTTATTAACCGCAAAAATCCAAGCAACTGATCGCCGACGCTATGCTCAAATGGGTTTAAAATCTGCGATCGCTAAACCTTTCAATCCTTTAGAATTAGCCGCAGAGGTTGCTAATGCCCTCGGTTGGCAACTGGAACAAGGAGAAAATGGGTATATTTAGTTGTTAGTTGTTAGTTGTTAGTTGATGGGATAATAATTCTAAATTCTTCATGCTAAATCCCCATCAAACGATAGTATAATCAAAGTTTGGGCTGATACTGATACCAATTTGAACAATCAACCATCCGTTGGTAAAAATGATTGCGACAGGTGGAAGTCCCAAAAGCTTATACAGTAGCTCTTTCACAATCCAAAATCTAAAATCTAAAATGGTATTATTTTCTCTGATACAAAATCAGGTACACTCCTCACACAAATTGATTTTGTATTCCCGAGACAACAACCTTGTTGGGTAAATTTTTCAGAATCTCAAAATCAGTAAAAATACTTAAGGATAGTCAGCATTTTATACTTGTTGTCTGGTTCTATTAGCAAGAGGAACTAACAGAAGTTGTCTTGACATCTGTTTGTACGGGACTATCCCAACATTGCCTTTGGTAGCCTGCCCAGACAATTTCCCATAGAGGAGGGGAACTGACCAAGAGCGATCGCCCAAAACTGGATAATCTAGCCCGATATTTCATCACCTCTACAGTATTCCCTACAGGTTTCATTTGGGTGATAGTGACTAAAGCTTGGCTTGGTTGGGGATAAACCACCTCTACTGTACGGGTTTTGCCTTTAAATTTGATATTGTAAAAAGCATGCATCGCCAGTCCTGCCGGATCGCTTCCTTGCAAGGAATATTGGATGCTATCTAGTGGTATAGATACATAGTTAACTTGCTCTGGATTCACCACAACATTCTGGACTGACATAGCAACAGGTAAATTTTGCTGTTGCTTTTGTTTTACAGTAGTTATTGGTATCGATGGCTGGTGATTGCCAAGACGTAAGCCAGTGGCAACTGTGGCAAAGATACCAAGTATCACAATGACCAACATTTTTGACTTTGCCGACATAAAACTTAAAAAGCCATTTCAAACAGTTTAGTTATCTGGTCGCATTTTAGATTGAGAAGTGGCACATTTTCTTCTTGCTTTTGGCTCAATCTTTTGCGTTATGGAGTCGTGATAAGAAATACAAATAATGTAGACCATTAAGTTTTAAGATAGTTCCGCCCATAATTCAATTTTGGATTTGAGATTTTAGATTTGATACTGCTCCCAATATATATAGAGTCAAGATACAATTCAATCTGGCACTAGCCGTTAAATTCTATCAATTGTCGATTCGCCAAACCTCCCTATGAGCATTCACGAAGTATTCATGCCCGCACTCAGTTCCACCATGACTGAAGGTAAAATAGTCTCCTGGGAAAAATCCCCCGGAGATAAGGTAGAGAAGGGCGAAACAGTGGTGGTTGTGGAGTCAGATAAGGCGGATATGGATGTGGAATCCTTTTATGAAGGATATCTGGCACACATTGTAGTACCAGCAGGTGAAAGTGCTGCGGTAGGAGCGGCGATCGCGCTGTTGGCAGAAACTGAAGCCGAAATTGAAACGGCGATCGCTCAAGCCAAAACCCAAGCAACTCCTACACCTGCCCCTGTTGCCAGTACTAGTACCAGTTCCCCAGCAGATACAACCCCAGCAGCAACAACAGTAGCATCTGCAAATGGCTCTAATGGCTCCCGTTCCGGACGCATTGTAGCTTCTCCTCGGGCGCGCAAGCTGGCTAAGGAGTTGAAAGTAGATTTAACCAATCTTACTGGTAGCGGTCCTTACGGTCGTATTGTTGCGGGCGATGTGGAAGCAGCTGTGGGTAAGACTACACAACCAACTATACCTGTGGCAACAGCACCAGTACCTACAGTAGCAGCCACAGCCGCACCAGCACCGGCACCCATAGCTCCCGTTGTTCCTGGGCAAACAGTGCCTTTAAATACACTGCAAAATGCCGTGGCGCGGAATATGGTCGCCAGTTTATCCGTACCCATTATTCATGTTGGTTACACAATTACTACCGATGCCCTAGATCAGTTATATAAGCAAATTAAATCTAAGGGTGTAACTATGACGGCACTACTAGCAAAAGCAGTAGCGCTCACCTTACAAAAGCATCCCATTATCAATGCCGCCTATTCTGAGCAGTCAATTGTCTATCCTTCAGCAATTAATATCGCTGTAGCCGTAGCTATGGATGATGGTGGATTAATTACCCCAGTATTACAAAATGCCGACCAGTTGGATATTTATTCCCTATCTCGCAATTGGAAATCCTTGGTAAGTAAGGCAAGGGCGAAAAAATTACAACCTGAAGAGTACAGCACTGGTACATTTACCCTATCTAACTTAGGAATGTTTGGTGTAGATAGATTTGATGCCATTTTACCTCCCGGACAGGGTTCGATTATTGCCATCGGTGCATCCCGTCCCCAAGTTGTCGCCACAGAGGATGGTATGTTCGGCGTGCGGCGACAAATGCAGGTGAATATGACCTGTGACCACCGGATAATTTATGGTGCTCCTGCTGCGGCATTTTTACAAGATTTAGCGAAATTGATTGAAACCAATCCGCAATCTTTAACCATGTAATGGTGTAAAAACCCAAAAAACAAATTATACCGTAGGGGTATGGCATCCACAATCTTTACCATCATAGAGTAATCTTACAGATGCCGTGCCTTTTCTTTGCCCTTAAATCCGCCGGTTAACATCAGTCTTACTTGCTTAGTGGTCGATCGCATTAATTTTGAGGAATCACTCATATCAAATCCGATAGCATCTGAATGATAAAAAACCGCAAAGACGCAAAGGACGCAAAGGAAGAGGAAGAGAGAGAGTAACTGAAATAATTCCGATACAAACGGAAACGATATCACACCCGCGATCGCTGACGAACTCACGTTAATATATAAGTGAGATTGTAGTTCGCTTATGAAGCTATTACCTAAGCCAGTAAATGACGATCACCCCCTGGGAGAACGCCCAAGAAAGCGGCTCCATCTCCCTCGCCTGTCAGCCAAACAAATGACTTATGGTGCGATCGCTACTGGTATATTTGCCCTAGTTGTTTGGTCATTTCGTCCCGCACCCATACCTGTAGAAACTGCCCAAGTATCTGACGGTAAACTCCAGGTAACAGTAGATGCTGAAGGTAAAACCCGGATTCGCGATCGCTTTATAGTCTCAGCGCCGGTAAATGGACGACTAACTCGTATTAAGTTATATGAAGGCGATCGAGTTAAACAGGGAGATTTGCTGGCTCGCATTGAGCCTTTACCATTAACCTCCTCCGTCAAAGAAGCCTTGGGTAGGTTAGCACAATGGCAAGCACAACGGGAAGGAGTAGCAACCCAACGACCCAAAGTAGCTAGTTTAGAGCAAGCTAGAACTAGAATTAAAAAAGCGATCGCTGATCAAAAGCAACAGGAAGCCAAGGTAGCAGAAGCCCAAGCAGCACTGCAACAAGCAAAACGCGATCGGCAACGCGCTCAAAGGTTACAATCCAGTGGAGCAATTTCCCGCCAAAACCGGGAAACCGCAGAATTGAATGAAACCACTAAAGCCAAGGAATTAGAAACAGCCAGGTTAGCTGCTAAATCTGCTGCATCAGAAGTAGAAGTAGCTCGTGCAGCTTTAACGGTGTTACAACAAGAGCGCCAAGATCCTGACTATCTCCTCAAAGTTTACGATGCCCGCATAGCTAGTGTGGAAGCGGAATTAGAAAAGTTAAAGGATGATGCAGCTCGTACAGATATTCGCGCACCAGTAGCAGGTAAAGTTTTGCGGATACAGAAAAAAAGTGCCCAGTTTGTCACATCGGGTACTTCCTTATTGGAATTAGGTAATGTTTCCCAGTTGGAATTAGTAATTGATGTCCTTTCGAGAGATGCGGTAAATATCAAGCCGGGTAATACCATCCTCATTGATGGAGGACGGGATATGGAGCCACTGCTGGGAAGAGTCAGGCTGGTGGAACCTGCGGCATTTACCAAAATTTCTGCCTTGGGAGTGGAAGAGCAAAGGGTGAATGTGATTGGTGATTTTATTAGTTCCTCTCGTTCCCTGGGGGATGCATACCGGGTTGATGTGCGGATAGTGGTTTGGGAAGACAAGGATGTGTTGCAACTACCCCTAAGTGCTTTGTTTCGTTGTGGTAAATCTTGGTGTGTCTTCACGGTAAAAGATGGTAAAGCCAATCGCAAACAAATTAAGATTGGACATCGCAGTGATTTATCCGCAGAAATTCAGCAAGGTATATCCAGGGGAGAAGAAGTCATACTACACCCGACGAAGAAAATTAGTCATGGCATTCCTGTGGTGGGAAGAGGAGGGGAGGAGTGAAGGAGGGAAGGAGGGAAGGAGTGAAGGAGGGAAGGAGTGAAGGAGGGAAGGAGGGAAGGAGTGAGGGAAGCTAGCAAAACTTATTTATTGGTGTGGATAATCCATTTATTAGGGGGGAAAGTGTTGAACTAAGCCGGACAGTCACCCATCCGACTCGTCTGCAAAACGGAGCATGAAATTTTCACCTCACTCCGCTCCTCGGTAACACAGCTCTTGTCATGAGTACCCGTTTTTACAACCAAAGTAGAAATGTCTTCTTTGGTTTTATTATGGTGACAATGTTTATGTAGAAGCTGAAGATTATCCCTTCGATTCGTTCCCCCGTTTGACTTGGGAGTAATGTGGTCAAGTTCTAACCTGTCACCTTCTTTAAAATACAATCCGCAATGGTTACATTTCCCTTTCTGCCTTCGGAGTAGAAATGCCTTACTTCTAGGGAATTCGGGATGTTTACCCATACGAGAACTCCAGTAAATCAAGTTCCCATCCATTGGAGAAGCGGTATCTTTAACTTTAATATGCCTGACAATTTTCGTTTCGGCATGGTTAAAGAGTTTCAGTGGATTATCCGAGTTAGCGGTAGCAAAACACCAGTGCTTGTTACCAATAGTTTTCCAGTATTTAGAAGAAATCCATTGCCACGATTTGTTGGGGTGACGACGCTTAGCCCAGCGGCTAACTTTTTTGTATACTAAGTCATCTAGTCTGCTGAAGATTTTCTTACTACAGACCGATGAAAAGTAATTTGACCATCCCTTAATAATGGGGTTGAGAGCAGCTATCAAATCAGCTTGAGATACTGCTTTGAGCCGGTCAATGGTCAACTTAAGCTTCTGATAGTGCATTTGTTGACTATCAAAACTTGGTTTAATAAGCGTTTTGTAACCCCGTCGGGCATGGTATTTTCCTACTGGGTACTGCCTAATGTTAAAACCCAAGAAGTCAAATCCAGGGGGTGACCCTTGATATGCTTCCAATGTATGTACTAGGCGAGTTTTACTCGGTTTTAGTGATAACCCCAGTTCTCCTAGCCAATCCGTTATTATTTCCTTACACTTGAGTACGACTGACAAATCTTCATGGATGCAGACAAAATCATCGGCATACCTAATCAAGTGAAGACCTCTGCGTTTACGTCCTTTGGAAAGAGGACTACCGTTGGGATAAGAGAGTTTTAAACCTTCGGCGTAATCTTTAACCAAATTTTCCATTCCGTGCAAGGCAACATTAGCTAATAACGGCGATAGCGTACCACCTTGAGGTACTCCAGTTTGACTAGAAAACAATTCTCCATTATCCATAATTCCCGCTTTCAACCAGGCTTTAATTTGTCGCCTTAATTTGGGGAAGGTTTGGAGTTTATCGAGTAGGACTTGATGATTGATTTTATCGAAGCATTGAGAAATATCAGCATCTAACACATACTTAGGTTTCTGACTGATACTTATATGTATTGCTACGATTGCATCGTGACAGCTTCTACCTGGGCGAAACCCATAGGAATTGGGTTCAAACTGAGCTTCCCATTCTGGTTCAAGTGCCAATTTAACCAAAGCTTGTAATGCTCGGTCAAAAATGGTAGGTATTCCTAACCCACGCTTGGAGGTTTTTCCAGGTTTGGGTATCCAAACCCTACGCACTGGTTTGGCTTTATGTCCCAGCTTTAGTTTATCTACTAGGTTCAGACGTGCTTCTGGGGACAGGGATTTTACCCCATCCACTCCTGCGGTCTTTTTACCTTGGTTGTCTTGGGTTACTCTCCTAACTGCTAGGCATTTAGCTGCCCACGAGCTAAGCATCAATCTTTGAAGTTTGTGGACTGTTAATTTATCACCGCGACTACTGGCTCGATAGATTCGTTTTTGTAACTTGTAGACAGAACGTTCTAGCTTATGCCAGGGAATGTTTTGCCATACATACGTAGTCTGATTTGACTCGTTCATGGTATAAATTACTAATCACAACTCTATCTTCTGTATTACCGTGTGTCCGTCAGCTTATCTCTTCCATTACAGAAGGGCATTTGCTTCTGACACAATCCCACCACCTTCCTGGTTTATAGCTAGCAACCTACTCAGATAAATTTTCTGAGAACCAGTAAGGGGTTAATTCGTTCCTATTGGTCATTGGTTTGAATCCTTAGAGTCTGTATATCCACCGAGATGAATTAAGGGTGTTTGTTGATACCTCTCTGCATACCAACACTTGTGTCATCTTTTGCCTTTTGGCTCAGGCGTATCAACCTTTTTCGCCTGTTTGACATGACGATGGCTCAAACTACAGTTCGCAATTGCTACTCATAGATTCCTGCTAGAAGGGATTCCCAGTTAGGTTCTGAGTTACCTCCGTTTCTTCCCGCTTCACCCCTGGAATTGCTACAACCAGAGATGGGGAGGATGCTTTTACTGGAACACCACCAGAGTTGGACTTGTAGGTTTATGATTTCTACTCACCAACATGACCAATAAGTTGTCAAGGTTCGTAAACCGTTGCGCCTAGTCCCCCTTTCCTTTCGGATTGGTTTTTAGGCAACGAATCGCACAGCGAAGCTGTCACCATCCGCCACGCGATGGCTGAAACCCTTCCCCAGACTTAGTTTCATCAAAAATTTTTCCCAAAAATATCTGAGATTTGTTTCAAGCAAGTCAAATTTATTACATTAAAACCCTGTTGTGCCTGCTTAACCCTCTTCTAAGAAACAGAAATGTTTCTTAGAAGAGGGTTAAACCGAGCTATAAATACTACACAAAATTTCATTCACCCTACTGACTGTTTTCAGTTGAATCCGGACGAAGACGAAGTGGGGGGAGCATCCCAACTCGACCTTTATGCCCGAGTTGCAACAAACAAACCTTCATCTCGAATACATAGTCGTTATAAACGTCAAGTAGCAGATATTGGGGCTTAACTCTTCTTCTGGGAGTGAGAAAAACTATCATGTCAACTCAGCGAAATGCATTCATCCTTCTGTGAAATGGATATGTCCTCCCACGTAAACTAAGGTTATATTCATAAGCATGGAAGAGATTATTCACATAAGCAGTATTGCCGAAGTCTACGAATTTCTCAATGCGGTGAAACCAGCGCATCCTCTAATCACGGTTATTCGAAAGTGGCCAAAAGTTGGACTAGATCTTAATCAACTCAGGTTTACTAGCGATTTGTATTATCTGGCTATGAAAAGAGACATCAGCGGCAGCTTCCAATATGGAAGAAGTGTCTATGACTATCAAGAAGCAAGCATGGTATTCATTGGACCAGGACAAGTAGCTTCATTTTCGAATTCAAAAGCCGAATCGGAATCTGAGGGATGGACCATTCTTTTTCATCCAGATCTCATAAGAAAATCCGAATTGGGCAAAACGATTCGCCAGTACTCCTTTTTTAGCTATGACACCAATGAGGCGCTGCACTTATCTGAGAAAGAACGTAAGTTCCTAAACACCTTGGTTGACACCATAGAACAGGAAATTAGTCAAAATTTAGACAGACATTCTCAAGCACTTATTGTCCAGAATCTCGAAACAATTCTGAAATACAGTAATCGCTTCTATGACCGACAGTTCTATACACGGACGAACTTAAATAGAGACCTGTTGTCGAAATTTGAGAACTTTTTGCAATCCTATTTTGCTTCCGACCAACCGCTTGAAAAGGGCCTGCCAACTATTGATGATTGTGGGAAAGCGCTGAATATGTCTGGTGCCTATTTAAGTGACTTGTTGAGAGCTGAAACTGGAAGAAGCGCGAAAGATCATATCCATTCATATCTCATTGACCACGCAAAAACGGCTCTTCTAAATTCCACAGATTCTGTGAGTCAAATCGCTGTTGGATTGGGGTTTGAATATCCACAAAATTTTAGCAAGCTCTTTAAAGCCAAAACAGGAATGAGCCCGAGTGAATATCGAAATCTAGATTAATGAGTAACAGTAAATGTCATGAAAAGAACAGCCTTTGATATCGTCGAAAATCAAAACTTACAAGGGAAAGTATATCTTGTCACCGGGGCTTACTCAGGTCTTGGTGCCGTTACTACACAAGCATTGTTGAAAGCCAAAGCTACAGTGATTGTTGCTGGTCGAAATGCTCAATTGCAAGCTGAATTTGCAAAAAGTTTAAAAGAGAACCCGGAAATTTCATTTGACGACCAACAACTAGACGCCTCTCATATCATTGACTTGGGCAGTTTGGAATCCGTTAAGAATTTTGCCAACTATGTGAAAACGAATTATGACCAAATCGACTGCCTCATTAACAATGCTGGAGTGATGTACACACCTCCAGGTAAAACCAAAGATGGTTTTGAAACACAGATGGGCATTAACGTGATCGGACATTTTCTACTTTCCAAAATACTGGTTGAAAAAACGAAGCGGCAAGTCTGGTTGTCATCCAAAGGGCACACACGCCAGGGTGCTCCACGAATTGACCTGAAGTCCATCACTAAAGTGGATGAAGCTGCTTACGACACGCAATTACGCTATCAGCAGTCTAAGCTGGGCAATATATTACTTGCCAAGCAGTTTGAAGTTGAGTACCCTCATCTAGTGTCAGTATCGGTTCATCCTGGAGTAGTAAAGACCAATTTGGTCAGAAATATTACGTTCACTCAAAAGCTACTCTTTGCCCTCTTGAATCCTCTCATGGTCATGAACATGCAAACCCCGGAACAAGGAGCCTCCACACAAGTAATGGTAGCGACCTTACCTGAAGGTCAATTGATCAATGGAGCCTATTATGCAGATTGTAAGGTAGCCAAGGAAGCTGAAAGTGCAAAAAATATGGAGGACAGCCAAAAACTTTTTGAATACTGCAATGAGGTTACAAAAGCCTTTCAGTCCTAACTTCTAACGATCATGACTACTTTGCCGTTTATTGAGCTTTGGATTGTCTGTGGCGTTTGACAATATCATTAACCGTCGTCTTGCTCAAATGCAGAGTACTGGCAATTTTGCGATATGAATACCCCTGTTCCACCATCTTTAATACCTTGGGAGCCAACTTGTCTGACTTCACCCGTTGTCCTGGTTGTCTGCCTAATTTCTGACCCCTTGCTTTAGCTTGAGCCAACCCAGAACGCACCCTCTCCCGCACCAAATCCCGCTCAAATTCAGCTAAAGATGCCATCAAATGGGCAATTAACCTACCTTGTGGTGTATTCAAATCAAACTGAAATCCAGTTTGAGCAATTAAAGAAACCCCCCAACTATGGAGTGACTGTAACGTCTCAATCAGGTCAATAGTACTACGTCCCCAACGGGTCATCTCCGTTACCAAAATGGCATCAATGCCACGATTTTGAGCCCAAGCCATTACTTTGACAAATCAAAAATCTCCATTGCTGCATTGAATGCCATTTGATACACTTCCAAATCTGTGTGACTTTTGATAAACTCTCTACCCATACTTATTAAACAATTCGTAATTCGTAATTCGTAATTCGTAATTATGTTTTGTAATGGGGATTTAAACCCCAACACAAAACAAACAACCCGTAGGGGATGGGGTTTTAAACCCCGCTTGAGTATAGATAAACTTATCTGTACATTAATTACATACAGGTAGTATTCCCTCATATCTTTTCCGCTTACATCGGAATGATAAAAAATATTAGCAAAAAAGCTTTATTCTTTTTCGGGCTTCCTTCTACACTCCTTTGCGTTCAAAAAAATATAATTCCGATGCCAACGGATTTGATATCACTCCTTCACTCCCTCACTCCTTCCCTCCTTCACTCCTTCACTCCCTCACTCCCTCACTCCTCTCCCTGATATTCTGCAATCAACTGGGGGATATAATCATAACCATCCACGCCAATCACAGCAATAATCCGGGGACGATGCTGCTTTAATGTTGCCTGAAAAGCTTCTTCCCCCATTTTCCCTTGCAAAATGCTCAGTAACCCCGCAGGTTTGCGCCATTCATAGGAAGCAATTTGATTTAACAAATACATCCCCAAACAACCCGTATAAATTGCCCGTTCTAAATTCTCCAAACTATAATTAGCTTCCGCTAAATTAGCTAAATTCAAACCTTGGAGATATAAGTCCCCAGAAACTTGCGCTACCTTAAACCCGGCTTCTAAATTTGTCACCGCATCCTGATATTGTTCAATTACTTGGTAAGCCACACCCAAGCTACTCAAACACAAAGCCTTGCTCTGTAAATCCCCCAACTGTTCAGATAACTTTAAACCCTGTTGTAGATAGTTAATCGCCATTTCATAGGTTTCTGGTTCTAGCCTTTCCAACTCCTGGGCTTGCATAACTTGGCTATAACCCAAATTTGCCAAAGCATTTGCTTCTCCAGTTTTATCCCCCGCTTGTCTGCTGAGAATTAAAGCCCTTTGACTGTAATCAATTGCCTCACCATAATTTTCCTCCTCAACACAAGTACGGCTAAGATGGTTGAGATTGGCAATTTCACAAGGTCTATCGCTGGCATTTCTGGCTATATCCAAAGCCTGTTGGTGAAAGGAAAAAGAACGTTCATGTTCCCCTAATGCTCGTTGGGAATAGCCCAACAGTGTCAAAATCCTAGCTTTCTCTTGGGTTCCTTCCACATAGCGCAGTGGTTCATCTAAATAGTTCAATGCATCGCGCAGGTAACTACCAGAGAAGGAAGCGAAAATTCCCCCATACATGGGAAAATACGGTTTTTGAGCAAAGATACGCAATATTTGTAACATAATTTGCGATGCCCACTTTCCGTATGGCGTATCAAAACCAAAACTGTCCGCCAATTGGCTCCAAATCACAGCAAAGGTCAGAAACGTGGAAATTGATAACTTAGAACCCGCCTCAATATTGTAAGGTTGGTTATCGAACCAACTCACTAGCCCCCGTTGGATGTACTGTAAAACCAGGGTTAACTCTACCCATTCACCCAAAGTAATATCATCGTAATCATAATCATCAGCAAATTCCCCTAAGGATTCTTCCATTGCCAAGGTATGAAATAATGCTTGGGGTAGTCTGCTGTTAGCCTTTTTTGCCCACAACGCCCAAGGTCCCCCCTCCCCTGGAACACCACCAAATCCCAAGGATTCCTGCCGTTCATACATCCAACTGAGCAGGTGTTCCTGCAATCTGACCCAGGTAGCAACACCGCAGCTAATTCCGTCAGCTATTTGTTGTAAATCCGAATCTGCTTGGGCAAACTGACCTAAAGATTTTGACAGTTGTTGCAATTGTTGGATATTGAGGGGATATTTGCGATTGGGGTCAATGGTACTTAATAAAATCCCTAAACGCTCCTCCTCCCCAGCAATAGTAATTTCTTTCGCAGCAGATGCGATCGCTTCTGCGGCTTGATTTTGCTCTTGTGCCCTTAACCATTGAGTTTGAATGGTTTTCATCGCTCTCAAACGGCGATTGGCTTTTGCTTGTTTGAGTTCATCCGTTTCCCTGTCTACTAGCTGCTGGGTAGAATTGAGGCTCTCGCTCAAAGCCATCTCAAATAT
Organism: Calothrix sp. MO_167.B12; assembly: GCA_030066045.1. Classification (GTDB taxonomy): domain Bacteria; phylum Cyanobacteriota; class Cyanobacteriia; order Cyanobacteriales; family Nostocaceae; genus Calothrix_A. The sequence goes on along the minus strand of JASJCJ010000015.1, from coordinate 16,978 downwards.
CTCCCCCGTGCCCATAGTCATACCTTTGAGCAACATTCGATACACCTGCTCCCCAGAACTAATTTTACCTTGGAGAGTGGCTTGCACAATTTCGTCAATTAAGGACAGGTATTTTTCTCGGAATGACGCAGATTCAGACACGTTCGCAACTATAGAACATCACATCAATTTTAAATGGGAATGGCGCGACAGAAGAATAAAGTTAACAGTTGATTTATAAAGATGGCCAGGAAAAGGCAAGGGAAGCAGAGGGATGATGGTTGTTAGTTGGTTGTTGGTTGTTGGTTGTTGGTTGTTGGTTGTTAGTTGTTGGTTGTTAGTTGTTGGTTGTTGGTTGACAGTCTTTCATTCATTACTCCTTCCCTCCTTCACTCCTTCCCTCCTTCACTCCTTCACTCCTTCCCTCCCTCACTCCTTCCCTCTCCCCTTGGGGTTCTATTAAGAAAATAATGATGTTACACCGATTTTGAGTTGCAAGAACTACCATTGAAATCAAAGAATAAACATAATGGTGGTTCATATGGCGACTAAAAAGCAATTTAATAGTTTCGAGGATATGCTATCTAATTCGGATGTACCAGTATTAGTAGATTTTTATGCTGACTGGTGCGGTCCTTGTCAGATAATGGCGCAGGAACTAGAGATGGTCAATGCCGAACTCCAAGGTAAACTGCAAATTATTAAGATTGATACAGAAAAGTATCCTCAATTGGCTAGCCAATATCAAGTTTACGCCCTACCCACTCTCATGCTTTTTAAGCAGGGTCAAGCTGTGGAAAAAATTGAAGGGGCACTAAAAGCAAAGGAAGTGGTGCAAAGAGTGCAGAGCTTTATTTGATGCGCGTAAAACCCCATCCCCTTGTGGGTGGGGCGGTTGACTCTCACTCTCATCCAAGGTGCGGTTACCTTTGGGAGTATCGTTGAATGCACCCATATTCTGTGTCATATAGAACATTCCCGTCATCGTAGTATTTTTAATTTTTTAGTTAACTTGATGGCTGGTTTGGCGGCTTATACCTATTTGCCTCAAAAACCATCCCTTGACATTTACCCCAAAGACTTACCTGCTCTACCTCCTGCTGTTTTTTAGTTTCCTCGAACTCACGTTATTTTTAACGAACACCGAACACCGAACACCGAACTCAGGTTAAGAACGTCGGACATTTAAACAACACCATTCTTTTCTTTTCCATAAGGTAGCAACTAACCAACCATGTTGTTCTAAGACATCAGCCACATCTTGGGACTGTTCGATTAAAATACCACTAAAGATAGCCCAAGTACTTGGTTTAGCGATCGCACTCATACCTGGGATTAAATCTATAATTACATGGGCGAGAATATTACAAACAATCCCATCTACTGGTGTGGTAATCATTTGTGACAAAGCATCTACGCTACCCTCTCTTGCCACCAAACCTTCAGGAGCAATATCATTGAGGGCAAGATTATCCATAGTTGATTTTACTGCTAGGGGATCTATATCTACTGCATATATTTGTTTTGCTCCTAGCAGTAATGCGCCGATAGAAAGAATACCAGAACCACAGCCAATATCAGCAATGACCACATCTTGTTCCAGTGATTTTTGACCATAAGGATCTGGGGCAAATCGCATCTCCAGAGATTCCAGACATAGCTGAGTAGTAGGATGATTTCCCGTTCCAAAAGCTACACCAGGGTCAAGTCTGAGAACCAGCCGATCGCAGTTTTCTGGTGCTGGTATCCAAGCAGGATTAATCAAAAAGCGATCGCCAATTTCTTCTGGTTGCCAATATTGCTTCCAGCTAGTTGCCCAATCTTCCTCATCAATCAACTGCCAAGACACATTTGGCTCACCACTCCCCAAGCACAGAGCGTCTTGACGTAATAATAACGACAGTGCAGATAAATCTAGGAGTTGAACCTTGATTTTTGGTACATAGGCTTTAATAATAGAGCGATCGCCCTTTCTTTGACTAGCTGTACCCTGACAACCAAAGTTTTCCAGTCGCCAAAAGATGGAATCTTCTTGGACAGATTCGCAGATAATTTGTATTTCCCACCAACTATTGGACATATCTGAAATTTAAATTGTCAAGGACAAAGGGTGAAGCGAGCGTCACTTCATCCTTTATCCTAACCTGCGGTGAGTCACCCTTATGGGTATTTACAGAATTTTAAAGTGTGACAGTATAGGCATCTCGGATACCTTGTACTTTGGTAATCTCAGATAAAATTCCTTCTGGCAAGGGGTCATCAATGCTGAGAACCATCACTGCATCACCGCGAACAATTTTCCGCCCCACTTGCATACTGGCAATATTGACATTAAAACTACCCAAAAGGGAACCAATCTTACCAATAATTCCAGGCATATCCCGGTGTACGGTAAATAACATATGTTGACTTGGGGGTACATTAATTGGGAAACCATCAATATTTGTCACCCGGATTTCCCCATCACCCAACAAAGCACCAGTTACCGAATGAGTACCCAAATTACCAGTAGCTTCTAAATGTAGAGAACCTGCATAATCCTTTACAGCCTCATCCCTGGTTTCAATCACGCGAATGCCCCTTTCCTTGGCCTCAATACTGGCATTGACATAATTTACCCGTTCCCTTAAAGCCTGGAAAAGCAGACCCTTCAGAGATGCAATTACCAAAGGCTGACTTCTGTTAGTTGCCAATTCCCCTTGTAGGCGGACATTAAGTACTTCCACCCTACCACCAGCTAACTGTCCTACCAAGTTACCCAGGGTTTCTGCCAACTGCATATAGGGTTTGAGTTCTTCCAATACATCTGGACTCAGTCCAGGAATATTTACCGCAGAACGTGCAGGTAATCCCAACAATACATCCCGAATTTGCTCGGCAACATCAATAGCCACATTGACTTGGGCTTCCGTAGTTGATGCACCGAGGTGGGGTGTCAAAATCATTTCCTTGCCCAAGGACTGTAAAGGCGATTCTTTCAGGGGTTCAGACTCGAACACATCCAGGGCAGCACCGGCAATTTTACCAGACTTGAGAGCTTCAGCTAAGGCTGATTCATCAACAATCCCACCCCTAGCACAGTTAATAATCCGAGCATTGGGCTTCATCTTTGCCAATCTCTCAGCATTGATTAAGTGGGTAGACTCCGGTGTTTTGGGGATATGTAGGGTGATGTAATCCGATTGTTGTAGCAACAAATCTAAATCTACCAATTGACAACCAAGCTGTTCGGCTCTTTCGTTAGACAGGAAGGGGTCGTATGCCAATAACTTCATTCCCATCGCCTTAGCTACCTTAGCAACGTGGGAACCAATTTTACCTAAACCCACAACGCCAATGGTTTTTTTGTATACTTCTGCTCCCACATAAGTTTTGCGATCCCATTTACCACTTTTAACCGAAGCATTGGCATCAGGGATATAACGGGACAAAGACAACATCATTGCTAAAGCATGTTCTGCCGCGGCTATGGTATTCCCTTGGGGAGAATTGACTACCACAATCCCTTGACGGGTAGCAGCAGGAACATCTACATTATCAACACCCACACCAGCACGACCAATAATTTTCAGATTATTGCCAGCTGCAATGATTTCTTCTGTGACGCGGGTTCCAGAACGAATCATTAAGGCATCATAATCACCTATTATTTGGACTAATTCTTCTGGTTTGAGTCCAGTTTTGACATCAACTGTAGCGACTTGGGATAAAATATCAATCCCAGTCTGGTCAATTGGATCGGAGACGAGAACCTTAGACATGATTGCTTAGTTTTTCTTTTTAGAGGTAATTGCGGTCTGTGGACTTTTAAGTTTAAGGTTTATCTGCACCCATTAAGCAAGCATTATTTTTCAGCTGAAGCACAACCACACCCCTGTTTTATGGTATGAGAGCACCAGTGGAAATAGTCTTTCATAATTTGAACATAACAGGATTGCGACACCCACGGCGTAAATATAAACTACGAACAGCGTAAATACCTATTTTTTTATTAAAAATTTCAAAGTAAACCTGTAGTGGAGTTCGGAGGGAAGGAGGGAAGGAGTGATGGAGTGATGGAGGGAAGGAGTGATGGAGTGATGGAGGGAAGGAGTGATGGAGTGATGGAGGGAAGGAGGGAAGGAATGATGGAGGGAAGGAGTGATGGAGTGATGGAGTGATGGAGGGAAGGAGTGATGGAGTGATGAGATGATGAGGAGAATGTTATACAAGTTTCCCCTCCGCTCCCCACACTCCCCACACTCCCTTCTGCCTTGACTAGATAAATTATGTCAGCCTTGTAGAAGTCGCTATAATTCTCATTAAGCTTTGGGACACTCATCAGGATTACAGCGATTTTCAGGTAAATAGACCACACCGTAGGGGTTTAGCATTGCTAAACCCCTACATGAAGATGTGGTTCAAATAGATCAAAACTGCTGTAATACCAATCTCCCTTAGCTTCCGCGCTAAACGTTCTGCACGTTGGCGTTCCTGTTCCGCCCTTTGCCGCTCTTGTTCTGCTTGTTCGCTACTCCACAACAGCAAGTTACCTTCCCCATCCCACCACCGCAACCAATTCATGGTTTGACATAGTCTTTCTCCTTGCCACATTCCCAAAAATAGCTCTAATTCCGCAATCCAAAAACTCCCATTAGTATCTGCTTGCTGCAACATATATTGCCCATCTTGCAAACAGCCTAATATTAAGACTATTACAAAAAATTAGCGATCGCTTCTGTACACTACTCAGAAGTTGGAGGAACTTGTAGAGAAAATCTCCGTCACTCCTAGGGAACTCCAAAACAGCAGGATAATCATTTTTAGCCCCAAAATTAACTATTCTACTTTTTTTGATCAGCGATCGCCACAAATTGACGCAAACTCAATAAACTTAAACTATGCCCCAAAGCTAAAGGTAGAAGTGTTACCCCCTCTAGTCGTGATTGCACCCAACCTTCACCCCAATACCATTCATGAAACCCATCAATGCCTTGACTTAGTATGAAACGCAGGCAATTATCACCCACTACATTTACACTATGTTGAATGGGAACCGGACCATTCCAGCTAGTAAACTCAAACCCAGGATGTAATTCTGCTGGCATTTGTTCAGGTAGACGACTCATTGTCAGCCATTTTTTCAGTTTCTCAGGCAACAATAGACTCTCACGAATGCTATTCGCCGATGCATCAATTTCTATCCGCAGTTGACTTTTTTGAAAATTACCTAGCATTGCTTTGTTTTGCTCACTTTTTTTCAGTATGACAAATCCATACCTGTAAAATTATTTTACACAGCAAAAAAATGTGGATGTTCCCTACCCATCTGCCTATTCTTTGTTCAAACAGGTTTGATAGTTTTGATGGTATGGATGGAGAAACCGATAACTGAAGTAACAAAAGCCTTACAATAGGGAAAGTGAATATGTTAAGAAATGTAAGGTCATTTCATGGCAGATCAATTAATTCGTGCGACGGCGGCTGAGGGAGGAATTCGAGCGGTAGGTGCTATTACTACCAGGTTGACAGAAGAAGCACGACAGCGTCATCAGCTTTCCTATGTAGCTAGTGCAGCTTTAGGACGTACTATGGTTTCCGGTTTATTGATGGCTTCTAGTATGAAGCGACCGGGTTCTAGAGTCAATATCCGAGTCAAGGGAGATGGTCCGCTGGGCGGCATTTTAGTAGACGCTGGTTTAGATGGAACGGTGCGCGGCTATGTGGGAAACTCCGCCATTGAATTACCTCCCAATGACCAAGGTAAATTGGATGTTGGTGGTGCGGTTGGTAGTGGCTATCTCTATGTTGTGCGGGATATTGGTTATGGCTACCCCTACTCTAGTACGGTAGAACTGGTTTCTGGTGAAATTGGGGACGATGTCACAAATTACTTAATGCGCTCGGAACAAACTCCTTCAGCCTTGATTGTGGGCGTGTTTGTCGATCGTTCTGGTGTTACCGCTGCTGGTGGTTTATTGGTACAGGTATTACCAAAAGCAGCCAGAGATGAGGCATTAGTAGAAAAATTGGAGTCTCGTGTATCTGCTTTGACAGGGTTTACCCCCTTACTACAAGCTGGTAAGACATTACCAGAAATTTTTCAAGACCTTTTGGGAGACATGAACCTGAACATATTTCCCGAAACCCAAATGTTAAGATTTCATTGCGGTTGCTCTTTTGATCGCGTCTTGGGAGCATTGAAAATGCTAGGTGAAGACGAATTACAAGACATGATTGTTAAAGATGATGGTGCGGAAGCAACCTGCGACTTTTGCGGTACCGTCTACCAAGCTAACAAGGATCATCTATCACAGCTAATTTTTGATTTACAAGCAGAATCCTCTACTACATAATATACGTATAAAATAAAACCATGTTTTTTGAAAAATAGTTGTATATGTGTAGATACCACGGATGTACAGTAGCTTTTTCAGATATAGAAAGTTACTATGACAACAATGAAATTTGCGATCGTCAGGCGATCGCTGCTAAATTATTTTGGTGTGAGCAATGGCAGAACGGGATATTCCAGAAAGTTGGTCTTTAGACAAAACGGAACAGCCACAGACGATGGCAAGGCTATCCCGAATCGGCAAAATTGGCGATCACCACCTCCCTAGGGGTTCAGCAACTAGTTCTAATTCAAATCCTGTGAATCGAGCTACAGACAAGCATTTTATGGCAGATGGTCAGTCACAAACGGCTCCATCAAGTCAAATTCCCGAACAAAAATTCCCAAAACTGCCACGCTGGGCAAGAAGCTGGGTTTTGTGGGCATTGATATTATCATTGGCTCCTGGCACCATCGCCTTTTTCGCCATATCAATGCTGTTGAAATTACCATCGGCCCCCAATTGTCCGTCAATTTTTTGGCCCCTTGCCAGTGCATCTGTGAGATTGCATTGTGCCCAGTTGGCAGCTTCTAAGCAGAATCTCCCAGACTTACTACAGGCTATTTCCTTAGTTAAGCATCTACCAAAAAATCACCCTCTGCGGGGAGAGATAGATAGTTCCACCGAAGAGTGGTCACGGGATATTTTAAAGTTAGCTGATTTAAGTTTTCAGGATGGCAAATTAGAAGAAGCGATTGCTACAGCCCGAGAAATACCCAAAAATTTAGCAGCCTATAGGCTGGTAGATGAAAAGATAGAGTACTGGCGTTCTACTTGGTCTAAGGCAGAAAACCTCTACAAAGACGCAGAAAATCACATACGCGAGGAACGCTGGTATCAAGCATTTTTGACCGCAGCAAAATTGCTACGTATTGATAATGAGTACTGGGCAAATACAAAGTACAATCAACTTAATCAGTTAATTACCAAAACAAGGGAAGATGGGGATAAGTTAGCTCAAGCTAAATCTTTAGCAAAAAGTAGCAATGTGGAGAAATTGCTGAAAGCGATTAAGCTAGCCGAATCTATTGGTAAAGATAGTTATATTCATGCCAAAGCCCAGGAAATGATTCCCGAAGTTGGGCAGAAAATGTTAGATTTAGCTCAATCCAAGCTGGATCAGAAAGATGGTGATGAAGCAATTGCCATTGCCCAAGAAATCCCAGATAGTACTGGATTGACAGCAGAAAAAGAAGACTTCATTGCTTTAGCAGAAGCCCAAAATAATGCTTGGCTGGGAACTGTTTCTGGTTTGGAAGTAGCCATTTCTCAAGCACAACAAATTGACCCCTCCCGACCAAATTATGATCAAGCACAACAATTAATTGCCCGTTGGCAGTTGGAAATAGAAGATGTTGCTCGTTTAGATAAAGCTCGGTTGTTAGCTAGTCAGGGAACAGTAGGAGATTTGAGTGCAGCCATAGCCGAGGCGCGACTCATCCCAGTTAATAACCCCCGTTCCCGAGAGGCAAAAACAGAAATTGGACGTTGGGTGGCTCAAATCCAAACCATTGAGGATCGCCCCTACTTACAACGAGCTGAAGAAATCGCCTTATTAGGAGATGCCAACTCCTTGCAAGCAGCAATTACCGAAGCTAGTCAAATTCGTCGCGGTCGTGCATTATACAGAGATGCTCGTCGTCAAATTGCCACCTGGAGGGGGCAGATTCAAAAGATTCAGGATCGTCCCATATTAAATAGAGCGCGATCGCTTGCTAATAATGGTAACTTAAATGATGCGATCGCTACAGCAAATCAGATTTCTCGAGGTAGGGTACTTTCTAGGGAAGCCAAAAAGGATATTAATAAATGGCAAGAGGAAATTAATGCCAAACAAAACTGGAATAAGGCGAAAGAGGTAGCACTGCGAGGAACCCCAAAAGCTTTGGCTAGAGCCATTCGTTTGGCTCGTCGCGTACCCCGCAGGAATGTTTTACGCCTTGATGCCAATGTTGCTATGGATCGGTGGAGTCAGCAGTTGTTGGATATAGCACGCTCCCAAGGAGAATCTGATATGAACAGGGGTATTGAAACAGCTAAGTTGATTCCTAGGGGTACTGCTGCTTATGATGCCGCGAGGGAGCAAATTAAGAGGTGGCGACGGTTCCTTCAACCAATACCCCAGGAAATAGAGCAGGTAATTACACCTACACCAAAAGTAAGAAATACTATAACTCCAGAGCCAGCACCGACACCAACACCAACAGCAATATCGACACCAACACCAACCCCAACACCAACCCCAACAGCAATATCGACACCAACCCCAACCCCAACAGCAATATCGACACCAACCCCAACACCAACACCAAATTCTATCAGCAACGAGCAGTAATATGGTATTAGCGTCCTTGGGGCACTTTAATTACTTTTTGAAGAATGCTTGCACATACAAATTTCCATTATGGGAATCCAGCTTGATTCTTTTTTCTTGCTAAGAATATTGAGAATCAATCTGACATTGGAAAATGGCACATCTGAAATAATTAGAAACTCCAAGTTTCAAGATGAACAAGGTTTACAGTAAACAAGCATCTACCAATTGTATTGATTAATAACTATAAACTCTCCTTTTACTGATAACCCTGTTTCCTCTAAATTTGATATTGCTTTCATAATCGCAATATAATTCATAGCTTTTGTTGGATCGGCATCCTGATATATCGCCAAAATTCCTGGATGATTTGGGTTTGCTTCATGAAGTACTAAAAAGTCATCGCAATTACGAGTTAGTAAGACACGTTGTTGCGATCTTGCTACTTCTAATACTATCGAATCGGGCATCCCATTTACCGAAATATTGAGGTCTGGTGCCCTGTCTTTTGAGGCAGAATGTTTTTGGGACGGGGTTTGAATCCCGGTCACAAAAACAAACTTATTACTTATTACTTATTACTTATTACTTATTACTTATTACTTGCGCGTAGCGCTATATTTCCCAATGCTTAATAGATACTCCATTGCCAAAGCACGGGATAAGTTTGGTCAAATTGTTCATGCTGTCGAGCAGGGAAAATCAGTCGAGATTACCAGACGAGGAAAACCTGTAGCTGTTGTCCTCTCCCTCACAGAATATCAACGTTTAACCGATAGACAAATTGGATTTGATGAAGGGCTAGAAGCTTTTCGTCAAAAGTATCAACCGGATGACACGGGGACGCGGGGACACGGGGACGCGGAGCGGGATGTGTCCCAAGCCCCGTGTCCGGGGCGGTAAGCCCCAAGGGTCATCCTCCCCCATCAAAATCTGCGATTTGATGGCTCCCGATTGGTGGGCACCTCAAGCCCCCACCACATCGGTGTCTCCGCGTCTCCGCGTCTCTTCTTGACGTTCAAAACTTGGATCTCGATCCAGATAAAATATTTGAGGATGTACGGGAGAAAAACCCAGGTCGTCAGGTGTAATTTTAAATTTTATTTACTAATAATGTAAGTGATTATGCTGATTTTTTAGACATTAAATTAGAGAACTGGTTTAGTGAAGCTCAGATGTAATTTAGATAAAGCTTATATGATACCGTAAGATTCACATTCCGTGCTGTAGAAAAATATTTATAAAATAAGCATTATCAGAGATAAAAAATTACATTATATAACTGCGATTATGAGACTTTTGCTGAGATTATTAGGCCTTGGTTTTCTCATTTGGGGTATCTACTTCCTGGGACAAAATATTATATTTACGACTAATCCTTATCCTTATTGGTGGCGAGGAATTGCTGCTGATGGTTCGATTCTCGCCCTGATGTCAGGTATCATCATTTTAATCTTTGCACCAAGAAGTGTAAAAGAGTTAGGCTGGATTTGTGTTACAGTTGCGATCGCACTAATATTTTTGGGTAGTAGGGCAATTCTAAATCCCACTAGTTTATGGCAATTCTTCCTATCATTTACCATGATTGCAGGCGGTTATCAACTACTATCTACTGGACGATTACCATTTTAGAGATTGACAACGAATACTTGAATTTTAATTCATGGTCAAACTCAAGTTACTTAGGGCTTGCTGTTCGCGGAGCGTGCCGTTAGGCATAAAAGTCTTTTGGTGTGGGTAGGGAATAGGCAATAGGCAATAGTTCCAACCTATAGGTTTCTATTCTTTTTACCATCAAAAATTAGAGATGCAAGAATTTTAAACCTATAATCCTAATTGACTTGCACTTATTCCCTAATAAAGTAGCCTAAAAGATTGATAAATCAATATTTTTCAGTTATTCAACGACCCTACTTAGACTTGAAGATATTTTCCCTCTCTGAGCTGAAATGATATTTATATATTCTCCATTCATTGCCAGTTTTGACAGTCACAAATTTCATAAAAATGGAGCGATTTTCATGTTTCACTTCAAGATATATGCTTTGAGCATTTTTCCCATGAGGGACTGATTTAATAACTGAATAGCCTTGACAGTGACCATAGTCTTTAAAAAGTAACCCTAGCATACGACTCAAGGTTGTACGAGATTGATTCAAAAGCTTCATTAATTCATCTTTTTGCTGAGTTTCTTCCTCACTTATTGTTGGCAAATCGTTGATGAATGCTAATAAACTATCTGTCCATATATTCACAGCACCTTCTATATCTCCTGCTTGATAAAGTTCTAATCCCTCAACAATGGGAGCAGGAATTTTTGCTACCTCTTGAACATTAGTAATACTGCTATTTGAAGCTTGGTAAATTGGTGATTGGCTTAGGGCAACTGCTGTGGGATTGGCAAGAATTATAATAGCTGCCAAAGCTGTAGTAATTAAATGACCTCTCACTCTCCTTCACCCCCTTGTTTTATGCATCAATTTATAGATTATTTGGGGAGGAGATACTTAATTGTCAGTAGAATATCTCTACTTATATTATCTCTGATTCATAGCTATATGTGGTGAATTTGTAGTAAATAAATACAATTTGTTGACTATTGTTATAATTTCCTAATTCCTCTTTCCAAACCCAAACAAACACCTGTCAAAAAATCTAAATCCAAAGTTGCCATTGTATCGCTAAACTGATGATAATTTGGATTACGCATATTCGCCGTATCTGTCACCATAATTGCTGGATAACCTGCATCCCAAAATGGTGCGTGATCACTTCTGCGTGTATCTGGAACTATCTTTCCTCCATTGGGAACGGGTAGCCACTGACTCGCCACACCAACTTGACGAATATTACGACTAATACCAATTAAATCCCCCAGTGTCCGCCAATTGCCAATTAAAGCGATAAAATTACCACAATTGGGATAAAAAAGCTCTAAGGGACGGGGATAATTTTGAGAGTTAGGACGAGAATCACAATAACCTAACATTTCCAAAGAAATCATTAACCGTAGGGGCTGCTGTGCTTGCTTTAATGTATTTACATACTCAGTACTACCAAGCAAGCCATATTCTTCCATATCAAACGCCACTAGCTGTAATGGATATTTAGTAGGTTCAGCCGCAAACATCCTGGCTAATTCCAATAACACCGCTACCCCAGTAGCATTGTCATCTGCGCCTACTGTCCCCGGGACAGCATCATAATGGGCACCAATGAGAATGGGTGAAAAATTACCCTTTGCAAACTGAGCTTGGGAGGGTAAATTCAAAATGAGATTCTTACAGTTTTTGCTGCCAACAACAAAGGTGTGGATTTCCACACTCCCCCATTGTGACAATTCTTGGCGAATGTATTCTTGAACAAAGAAATGTCCGGCAGTAGCTAGATAAGGATCACGTTCCCGTGTTATTTGAGTAAGATGAGTTTCTAAGCGATTTTTTAAGTTCACAAGTTACTGGGCAGCGAACGCTGTTTGAACGTGTATTTTTCAACTGCAAGATACAATAAATCAAGCATTGCTTGTAAACAATTATTTATAAGTTAAAGATTAGGAGAAAGGCAACGCATGGGCAAGGTAGTAGGCATCGACTTGGGTACAACTAACTCAGTAGTCGCCGTGATGGAAGGTGGCAAGCCGGTGGTTATTGCCAATGCAGAAGGTATGCGGACTACTCCCTCAGTGGTAGGTTTTAGTAAGGATGGAGAGCGAGTTGTAGGGCAAATGGCAAGGCGGCAAACTGTCCTTAACCCCCAAAATACCTTTTTTGCCATTAAACGCTTCATGGGGCGCAAATATGCCGAACTCAGCCCTGAATCTAAGCGAGTACCCTACACTATCCGTAAAGATGAATTGGGGAATATCAAAATCCCCTGTCCCCGGGTGAACCGAGATTTTGCTCCGGAAGAAATTGCAGCCATGATTCTCAAGAAGTTGGCGGAGGATGCTAGTAAATATCTGGGGGAACCAGTCACAGGAGCGGTAATTACTGTCCCCGCCTATTTTAACGATTCCCAACGCCAAGCAACCAGAGATGCTGGCAGAATTGCCGGGTTGGAAGTACTGCGGATTCTCAATGAACCAACTGCGGCTTCCTTAGCTTACGGGTTGGATAAGGTCAATAATGAAACAATTCTTGTATTTGATTTGGGTGGCGGAACCTTTGATGTTTCTATCCTAGACGTGGGTGACGGAGTTTTTGAAGTTAAAGCCACCAGTGGAGATACGCAATTAGGTGGTAATGATTTTGACAAGAGGATAGTTGATTGGTTAGCAGAGCAATTTTTAGAAGCGGAAGGGGTAGACTTAAGACGCGATCGCCAAGCTTTACAAAGGTTAATGGAAGCGGCGGAAAAGGCAAAAATTGAACTTTCGGCGGTGAGCGTTACGGATATTAATTTACCTTTTATCACCGCCACAGAAGATGGTCCGAAGCATCTGGAAACCCGTCTCACCCGTTCCCAGTTTGAAAATTTATGCGATGACTTATTAATTAAGGTTCGCACACCTGTAAAACGGGCACTCAGAGATGCAGGCTTATCTCCCCAAGACATTGATGAAGTGGTGTTGGTGGGTGGTTCCACTAGAATGCCGATGGTAGAGCAAATAGTTGAGGCAATTATCGGTTTGGAACCCAACCAAAATGTGAATCCTGATGAAGTGGTAGCGGTGGGTGCAGCCATCCAAGCGGGTATTCTTGCCGGAGAATTTAAAGATGTGCTGTTGTTGGATGTTACCCCCCTATCGGTGGGGTTGGAAACCATTGGTGGGGTGATGAAAAAACTTATCCCTCGCAACACTACCATTCCCGTGCGCCGTTCTGATATTTTCTCCACCTCGGAAAATAACCAAAACACCGTGGAAATTCACATTGTCCAAGGTGAGAGGGAAATGGCTGCCGATAACAAATCCCTGGGACGATTTAAGTTGTATGGCATTCCCCCAGCACCAAGGGGAATCCCTCAAGTTCAGGTATCCTTTGATATTGATGCCAACGGGATTTTACAGGTCACAGCGTTGGATAGAACCACTGGTAGGGAACAGAGCATTACCATTCAAGGTGCTTCTAACCTCAGTGAAACCGAAATTAAAGAAGCCATTCGGGAAGCAGAACAATACGCCGATATAGATAGAGAAAGAAAGGAAAGGGTAGAAAAACGCACCCGTGCCGAAGCATTGATTTTACAGTCAGAGCGACAACTGAGGGAAGTCGCCTTAGATTTTGGCATGGGATTTGCCCGCAACCATCGCCAACGCATTGATAATATATGCCGGGAACTACGTCAAAGTTTACAAGAAAAAGACGATCGCGGCATTGACCAAGCATACGCCGACCTGCAAGATGCTTTGTACGACTTGAATCGAGAAGTGCGAGAATATTACGCCGACGACGAAGAAGACGATTTATTTGGTACTATCCGCGACATCTTTATCGGTGATGGGGATAAAGAAAGGGAACGGGATACATACCGCGATCGCGGTTACTCTGATTGGGAATATAATCGCGATCGCAGTGACTATGGTAGCAGAAGCTACGGTCAGGATGATTATAGTCGAAGAGGCAGCCGAGAACAAGGATACGAAAGGGATCGCAGCGACTATAGTCGAAGAAGCTATGGTCAGGATAACTACGGTAGAGATGACTACGGTAGAGACAGAGATGACTACGGTAGAGACAGAGATAACTACGGTAGAGACAGAGATAACTACGGTAGAGATGACTACAGTAGAGATGACTATGGCAGAAATTATGGTAGGGATAAGGAATACGAACGCGATCGCAGCGACTATAGTAGAGATAGCCGTTCCTCCTATGGCAAAAAATCCAACCGTAAACCCCGCCCCACTTACCAAGATAACTGGGATGATGATGACGATGATTGGCTATAAGAGGATGGGGAGTGTGGGGAGTGAAGGAGTGAAGGAGTAGGGGCGCAAGGCTTGCGCCCTGGAGGGAAGGAGTACTCTTACCTGTCAACCGTCAACCGTCAACTCTTAGCTTGCATCTTCTTTTCTGCCTAATAAATTCTACTTTTCTTAATTAATTTCCATAAAATTACTCGACTATGCAGCAAAATTTGCGTAACTTTCGCGACTATTATGAAATTTTGGGAGTATCGAAAAATGCTTCCAATGAAGATATTAAAAAAAATTTCCGCCGTTTAGCCAGACAGTACCATCCAGACCTCAATCCTGGTAATAAAGAAGCGGAAGAAAAATTTAAGGCAATTGGCGAAGCATATGAAGTGCTTTCCGATGGTAAAAAAAGATCGCAGTACGATCAAATGGGTAGTTTCTGGAAACAAAAGGGTTTCAACACCCAAAAAACCCCCAGAAGCAAACCTTGGGAAAATCGTGCCAATAATCGTTCTACTGCTCCTGATGTAGACCCCAGCGAATTTTCCGATTTTGAAAGCTTTATCAATCAAGTTATAGGTGTTGGTACCAAAAAAGACACCAGAACAAGTACAAATACTAATGGGGCTACAAAAGACCCATTTCGCTCCTCCAGAACCAAGGTACAATATACAGTCCCCCGTTCTAGCCGCCGGGATATCGAAGCAAGGCTAACCCTACCCCTAGAAAAAGCATATCAAGGTGGTTTAGAGCGCATTCGTTTAGAAGACGGGCGATCACTAGAAGTAAATATGCCCCCTGGCATGGTCACAGGTCAAACCATTCGACTGCGAGATCAAGGTATAGGAGGTGGTGACTTATACCTGAAAATTACCGTAAATCCCCATCCCGTATTTAGGATAGAGGGAACGGATGTATACTGCCAGATTCCCATTACCCCCAGTGAAGCAGTATTGGGAGGACAGGTAGAAGCACCAACCCTAGATGGATTAGTAAAGATGAATATACCTCCAGGGGTGAGATCCGGTCAAAGATTGCGCCTTTCCGGTAAAGGTTATCCCGGCGATGGTGATCGACGAGGAGATCAACTCGTAGAGATTCAAATAGTAACACCAAAAAGTATCAGTGCTGAAGAAAAAGAGCTGTATGAAAAGTTACGCCAGATTGAAACCTTTAAACCCCGTGCAGATTTGCTTTAATTGAGATATTTATGGAAACGTGGCGAGAAATTAGACAAGAAGTATTGGAAAGGGATAACCGCCAATGCCAAGTTTGTGGCAAAGAACATAGTGCCCAGGTACACCATATAATTCCCAGAAGCCAAGGTGGTACTAATGAATTATCCAATTTGATTGTTCTTTGTGGTCGTTGTCATATGCTTATTAGTCCCGTTCCCCCGTGGTTAATTACTAAGCTCTGGCAAATCCCAGAAGCAGAAATACCAGCTGCTGCTGAGGCTGTGCAAGCTCGTATTGATGAAGTTATGAGAAAGGAGGGAAGGAGTGAGGGAGGGAAGGAGTGATGGAGTGAAGGAGTGAAGGAGTGATGGATTAAATGCTATCAACTAACAACCAACAACCAACAACTAACAACCAACAACTAACAACCAACAACTAACAACTAATACCTGATAAGTTTAAAATATATAAAATAAATCAAATTAATTGCAAGGTGAGTAAAACAGCCGTGAATGAAAATGGGGCAATACCGCACCGCAGTAAACCCACTTACTACACCCTGTTAGGACTACATCCGGGGGCATCAGTAATTGAAATTCGTCGTGCCTACCGGGAATTAAGCAAACGCTATCATCCAGATACTACAGATTTACCTGCTAGCACTGCTACAGTCAAATTTCAGCAACTTAATGAAGCCTATGGGACTTTAAGTAACCCAGAAAGACGACTAACCTATGACCTGAAAATTGGCTATTCCCGGTTTGGAGTAATTCAAACTCCTCCTAGTTTCGATCAATCCGTTCCTCCTGGATATGACTGGACAAAATCAGCTTATCTTGATGCTAGCGATCGCCCACTTTCACCAGGGGAAATTTTTGCACTATTTATTTTAATGCTAACATTCATTGGTTGTTTAATTTTAGCGATCGCCATTGGCATCACCCGTGGCGACAAAGCATTTCCCACTAATTTAGCACCATCTACCCCAGTCCAACAGCAAATAAGTAATTTTCCTAGTTCATTTGAACCATTTCAGGTTGATGGCGATACATATAAATCAACCAATTTTGTCACCTTTAACAATACCTTTCCCATTTTTTAGGCTGCACCCTCTTAGCTGACGCAGAATTATCTAAAATCTAAAATCCAAAATCCAAAATCCAAAATCCAAAATCGAATGACTCTTCCTTCTCCAGATACGCCTTTATACAGCCATCCTTTACCAGAAATTGAGCAATGGTTAAGAGAACAAGGATGTCAGCAAGACAATAAACAA